>JACKOW010000013.1 GCA_024234055.1 Rhodanobacteraceae bacterium | reverse complement strand
TACGTTAATACATTGATATATAAGTATTTAAAACAAGGGTCAAGGGGCAGGGGGCAGGGGTCCAGCCTCGTCGCATGATATGACCGTGCCGCGACGTGGGTCCCCCGCCCCCTGCACCCTGTTTGATGCGCGAATGCGCGCACCGCCCGGGGCGACCGGGACTCCCGCCGAGTAGCGACAACCGCAGCCGCCAGTGCCAAGGACTCTCGCTCTGATGTAGGCTCGTCACCACTTTGTGACAGCTGGAAGGCGCAGGCCATGAGTGCGGTACGCAGCAACCAGGACACGGATGATTCCACCCAGCCCAGCTGGATCGCGCATTATGTCAACGGCAGCCGGGTAGCCCAGGCGTCAGGACGCACCGGTGCGGTCTACAACCCGGCCACCGGCGTGCAGACCGGTGTGCTGCCACTCGCCGATCGTGCCCAGGTAGATGCTGCGGTTGCCGCGGCGCTGGCGGCCTTCCCGGCCTGGGCGGCGACGCCGCCGCAGAAGCGCGCGCGGGTGATGTTCAAGCTGCGCGATATCCTCGAAGCCAATGCCGATGTGCTGGCCGCGCAGATCACCGCCGAGCACGGCAAGACCCACAGCGATGCCCTCGGTGAAGTGGCTCGTGGACTGGAAGTGGTCGAGTTCGCCTGCGGCATTCCGCATCTGCTGAAGGGCGAAACCACCGAGAATGTGTCGGCGCAGGTGGACGCCTATTCGATGCGTCAGCCGCTGGGCGTCGTTGCCGGCATCACCCCCTTCAACTTCCCGGCGATGGTGCCGATGTGGATGTTTCCCATCGCCATCGCCTGCGGCAACACCTTCGTGCTGAAACCGTCGGAGCGCGATCCTTCGTCCTCGCTGCTGCTGGCTGACTGGCTGGCCCAGGCCGGCTTGCCGCCGGGCGTGTTCAATGTGGTGCATGGCGACAAGGTGGCGGTCGATGCGCTGCTGGAACACCCGGATGTGCGCGCCGTCAGTTTCGTCGGTTCGACACCGATTGCGAAATACATCTACGAGACCGGCGCCCGCCACGGCAAGCGCGTGCAGGCGCTGGGTGGCGCCAAGAACCATATGGTGGTCATGCCCGACGCTGATCTGGATCAGGCCGCCGATGCGCTGATGGGCGCGGGCTACGGTTCCGCCGGCGAGCGCTGCATGGCGATTTCGGTGGCGGTGGCGGTGGGAGACGAGACCGCCGATGCCCTGATCGCACGTTTGTCGCCGCGCGTGCAGGCCCTGAAGATCGGCCCGGGCGACGCGCCGGGCATGGACATGGGGCCGCTGATCACCGCGCAGCATCGAGATCGCGTACGCGGCTATGTCGATCTGGGCGTGGCTGAAGGCGCAGAACTGGCCGTGGACGGTCGTGATCGAGCCATTCCCGATGCCGGCGACGGCTATTTCCTGGGCGGTTGTCTGTTCGATCACGTCAAGCCGGAGATGCGCATCTACCGCGAAGAGATCTTCGGCCCGGTGCTGGTGGTGGTGCGCGTGGCCAGCTACGAGGAAGCGCTGGCGCTGGTCAACAACCACGAATACGGCAACGGCACCGCGATCTTCACCCGCGATGGCGATGCCGCCCGCGACTACGTCAATCGGGTGCAGGTCGGCATGGTCGGCGTCAACGTGCCGATTCCGGTGCCCAGCGCCTTCCACAGTTTCGGCGGCTGGAAGGCCTCGCTGTTCGGCGATCACCACGTCTACGGCCCCGAAGGCGTGCGTTTCTACACCCGCCTGAAAGCTGTTACGACGCGCTGGCCGACCAGCATCCGGGCGGGTGCGCAGTTCGTGATGCCGCATTAGGAGCAGTGAAACGTAAAACGTAAAACGTCAACTGGAAGCGTCGACGTTTTGCAACTTGGGTGGGTGTCGACGGGCCGGGTCTGAAGCGTTGACCGTCAATCAGCCAAATTGACGTTTTACGTTTCCCGTTTTACTCATTGAGTAGCAGTTTCGGTGCCCACAGGAGGGTGCATGAACGCCGTATTGAAACCGCAAGACCAACCGCTCGCCATCAACGGCCAGCGTCTGTGGGACAGCCTGATGGAAATGGCGAAGATCGGGGCCACGGCGAAGGGTGGGGTCTGCCGGCTGGCGCTGACCGATCTCGACCGTGAGGGCCGCGATCTGTTCGTGCGCTGGGCCCGGGAGGCCGGCTGCACTATCACCGTGGATCAGATGGGCAACGTGTTCGCCCGACGCGCCGGCAAGGACAACAGCCTGACGCCCGTGGTGACCGGTTCGCATGCCGATTCTCAGCCCACTGGCGGTCGCTTCGACGGCATCTACGGCGTGCTCGGCGGGCTGGAGGTGATCCGCAGCCTCAACGATCACGGCGTCGAGACCGACCGGCCTGTCGAAGTGGTGATCTGGACCAATGAGGAAGGTTCACGCTTTGCGCCGGCGATGGTCGCCTCGGGTGTCTTTGCCGGTGTGTTCACCCTGGAATACGGATTGTCGCGCGCCGATGTCGATGGCAAGACCATGGGCGAGGAACTGGCGCGCATCGGTTATGCCGGCGATCAGCCCATGGGCAAACCGATTCACGCTGCCTTCGAGTTGCACATCGAGCAGGGCCCGATCCTGGAAACCGAGGGCGTGACCATCGGCGTGGTCACCCATGCCCAGGGCCAGCGCTGGTACGAGGTGGTGTTCACCGGTCAGGAATCACACGCCGGCCCCACACCGATGCCACGCCGCCGCGACGCGCTGCTCGGCGCTGCCCGGGTGATCGATCTGGTCAATCAGATCGGCCACGCCCACGCGCCCTACGCCTGCGCCACGGTCGGCATGCTGCAAGTGCATCCGAATTCGCGCAATGTGATCCCGGGCCGGGTGTTCTTCACCGTGGATCTGCGCCATCCGGACGATGCGGTGCTGTCGCAGATGGACGCTGAACTGCGCGCCGGCATCGACCGCATCGCGGCCCACAGCAAGGTCGAGGTGAGCAAGCTCGAACAGATCTTCTACTACGCCCCGGTGCCCTTCGACAGCGACTGCGTGAACTCGGTGCGTGCGGCTGCCGAACGCTTCGGCTACAGCCACCGCGACATCGTCTCCGGCGCCGGCCACGACGCCTGCTATCTGGCCCAGGTCGCGCCCACCTCGATGGTCTTCGTGCCCTGCGTCGGCGGCATCAGCCACAACGAAATCGAAGACGCCAAGCCCGAATGGATCGAAGCCGGCTGCAATGTGCTGCTGCATGCGATGCTGGGACGGGCATCAAGGTAGTTGGTCGCCCGACCAGAAAGACGGACGCGAAGGACGCGAAGGAACAGCAGAAAGGACGCGAAGGGATCAGATCAGATGTGGACTCGCCTGCCCGTGCAAATGAATTCCGGGATGACTCATGTGCGGCAGGTCGCGCAGGTCCTGCTCCTGTCGGTCTCTGAATGCGAGCCGAGGTTCGAGCAACCGAAGTCATTCCGATGACCTCTTCCTGACCTTTCTGCTGTTCCTTCGCGTCCTTCGCGTCCAGCGCTCTTGCATCAAGTTGACGACATGATTTGGCCATTACAAGAAGACCAGCGGGAACCACGATGACACGACTGACTCACGGCGATATCCAGGCGGGCAGGCTCAGTGCCGAGGCGCTGGCGGAGAACTTTGCTGATGTGGCGCCGCCGCTGGATCGGCAGCAGGCCTTGCTCGCGGCGCAGCGCTGTTTCTATTGCTACGACGCGCCCTGCACCACGGCCTGTCCAACCGGCATCGATATCCCGAGCTTCATCAAGCGCATCAGCACCGACAATCTCAAGGGCGCGGCCACCGACATCCTCTCAGCCAATATCCTCGGCGGCTCCTGCGCCCGGGTCTGCCCCACCGAAGTGCTGTGCGAAGGCGCCTGCGTGCGCAATGTCGATGACCACAAGCCGGTGCAGATCGGCGCGCTGCAACGCTACGCCACCGACTGGGTCTATCGCGACGGCGCACGGCTGTTCAGCCGCAAACCTGATACCGGCAAACGCATTGCCGTGGTCGGTGCCGGGCCGGCGGGCCTGAGCTGCGCCCATGCACTCGCGCGCGAAGGCCATGAAGTGGTGATCTTCGAAGCCCGCGCCAAAGCCGGCGGTCTCAACGAATACGGCATCGCCGCCTACAAGGTGCCGGACTTCGCCCAGGCCGAGATCGACTGGTTGCTGTCCATTGGCGGCATCAGCGTGCAACCCGGCTACACCCTGGGCATCAATCTGGACCTGCCGCAACTGCGCGAGAACTTCCATGCCGTGTTCCTGGGTCTGGGCCTGGGCGCCGTCAACGCGCTGGGCATTCCCGGCGAAGACCTGCCCGGCGTGCGCGACGCGGTGGAGTTCATCGCCGAATTGCGCCAGTGCCCGGATCTGGCCAGGCTGCCGGTGGGTCGCCGAGTGGTCGTGATCGGGGGCGGCAACACCGCCATCGATGCCGCCATCCAGAGCCGTCGCCTGGGTGCCGAAGAAGTCACGCTGGTCTACCGCCGTGGACCCGAGTCCATGAGTGCCACCGTGCTCGAACAGGCTTTCGCCCGCGACGAGGGCGTGCGCATCGTGCATTGGGCCCGGCCGATGGCCGTGCAGGCGCATGAAGGCAGCGTGTCTGGCGTCGAGTTCGAGTACACCGAAGTCGACAGCAACGGTCGCCTGCAAGGCACCGGCGAGACCTTTGCGCTGGCCGCCGACAGCGTGCTCAAGGCCATCGGTCAGGCCTTCGCGCCAGGCCCCAACGCCCCTGCCCTGCGCCACGGCCGCATCGCGGTAGACGCCGAGTTCCACACCACCATCGAACGCGTCTGGGCCGGCGGCGACTGCGTCGGCGGCAAACTCGATCTCACCGTCCAGGCCGTCGAAGACGGCAAACGCGCAGCCGCGTCGATCCACCAGGAACTCAGTCGCTAGGGTGTGGGCAGGAGCGGGACGCGAAGGACGCGAAGGAAAAGCAGCAAGGACGCGAAGATTTTCAGGCTGCATTCGGAGCTCCGTCATGCGACATGGCAGCTTGGCGTTTCAGGAGAGGGACTTGTCAGGTGGATCAGGAGTCGTGTTCGAATCAGATCATTGGCGCGGCCATCGAAGTGCATCGGACCTTGGGGCCGGGTCTGCTCGAGTCGGCATACGAAATGGCGTTGGCTCACCAGCTTCGACTGGATGGGCTGCGCGTGTTGCGACAACCGCAGCTGGCGGTCAATTACAAGGGCATCGAACTTCCAGATGCCTACCGGATCGACCTTCTGGTCGAGGATCTCGTGGTCGTGGAGGTCAAGTCGATCGACAAACTCCAGAGCATTCATACGGCACAACTGCTGACTTACCTGCGATTCTCGGGAAAGCATCTAGGTCTGCTGTTCAATTTCAATACTGCTGCCCTGCGCCATGGCATGCAGCGTGTAGTTCACTATCCATGATTCCTTCGCGACCTTTCTGCTTTTCCTTTGCGTCCTTTGCGTCCCACTCTTCTCGCAAGGACCCGACAATGTTTGGAGCGTGCCGTGGCTGACCTGTCCAGCAACTTCGTAGGTATCCGTTCGCCCAATCCCTTCTGGCTGGCCTCGGCGCCGCCGACGGACAAGGCTTACAACGTCAATCGTGCCTTCGAGGCGGGTTGGGGCGGGGTGGTGTGGAAAACCCTCGGCATCGATCCGCCGGTGGTCAATGTCAGCTCGCGCTATGGCGCGGTCAAGCTCAATGGCCAGCGTATTGCCGGGCTCAACAACATCGAGCTGATCACCGATCGGCCGCTGGCAGTCAATCTCAAGGAAATCGCCGAGATCAAGCGCTTGTGGCCGGATCGGGCCATGGTGGTGTCACTGATGGTGCCCTGCGACGAGGCCTCGTGGAAGTACATCCTGCCGATGGTCGAAGACACCGGCGCCGACGCCGTGGAACTGAACTTCGGCTGCCCGCACGGTATGAGCGAGCGCGGCATGGGCTCGGCGGTCGGGCAGGTTCCCGAGTACGTGGAGATGGTGGCGCGCTGGGTCAAGCAGCACTCGCGTCTGCCCTGCATCGTCAAGCTCACGCCGAACATCACCGACATCCGCACCTCGGCGCGGGCCGCCTTCCGCGGCGGCGCCGATGCGGTGTCGCTGATCAACACCATCAACTCGATCACGTCCGTGGATCTGGACCTGATGGCACCGACCCCGACGGTCGACGGCAAGGGCACGCACGGCGGCTATTGCGGTCCGGCGGTGCGGCCGATCGCGCTGAACATGGTCGCCGAAATTGCTCGCGACGCGGAAACCCGCGGCAAGCCGATCAGCGGCATCGGCGGCATCGGTACATGGCGCGATGCTGCCGAATTCATGGCGCTCGGCTGCGGCACGGTGCAGGTCTGCACCGCCGCCATGCATTACGGCTTCCGCATCGTCGACGACATGATCGACGGACTGAACCACTGGATGGACGCCAAGGGCTACGCGCGCCTCAGTGATTTCGTCGGCAAGGCGGTGCCGAACGTCACCGACTGGCAGTTCCTGAACATGAAATACGACATCAAGGCCCGCATCGACCAGGACAAGTGCGTGAAATGCGGGCTTTGCCACATCGCCTGCGAAGACACCTCGCACCAGGCCATCACCAAGGAAAAGGACGGCCTGCGCTTCTTTGAAGTCGTCGACGAGGAATGCGTGGGCTGCAATCTGTGCATGCACGTCTGCCCGGTCGATGGCTGCATCACCATGGAGCGCGTGGACGACGGTGGCTACAGCAACTGGACCACCCACCCAAACAATCCGATGCGCAAGGTGGAGGCGGGCTAACCTCAAGCACCTGCCGGCCGTTGCCTTGGAGAGCGCCGCGGCGCCGCTTCGCGCGTACCAGAAGACGAAGAGCCGCTCCGAGCCTGTGCCCTACGCCAAGCGTTGCGGCTGAAGCCGCTCCCACAGGGGCCAGGTTCAAAGCCCGCGGGCAGTGTCGAACCTCAAGCCAGCAAACGCTGCGCCCGATTGGCCACGGCGCGCGCCTGGGGCGGCGGCGCGCGGCCATCGCGGATGGCGATGGCATAGGCCGGCAGCAGGGCGATGGCCTGGTCGACGGTGACGATCATCGCCGGCGTCACCTTCAGCTGTTGCTCCATCAGCCGGATCATCAGTTGTTCCAGATGCCGACAGAAGTCGCCAAGATCATTCGCACCCACCAGCAGCGCCGAACCCTTGATGGTGTGAAAGCCACGCCGCAGATTCTTCAGCGCGTTCTGGTCGGCGCTATTGACGCGCCAGATGACGAAGGCGCTGTTCAGCGTTTCGCCGACGTCGTCCAATTCTGCGAAGAACACCTCACGCAGCTCGGGGTCGAAATCGTCATTGGCAGAACTGGCCCGGCCAAAGCCGAGCATGGCGGCAAGTCTGCGCAGCTGCAATGTGAACCATGCGAACACGCGGTGCGAGGCTACCGAAGGGCAGGTGACCCCTCGGATGCTATGCGTTTTCAGCATCCCGCGCACAGCTCGCAGTTAGCGGACCCACGGGACAGCGCACGGCTCTACATTATTTGACCGAAATTGCCGATTTCCAGCCGGCACCCGACCATGGCGGCGGCTTGGCGGTGGCCGGATTCTCGGCCGGGGGAGCCTGCGCGCTTGCCGGCCGCGTATGAGTTCGACCGCATTTCAGAGTTCCGCTGCTGGCAGATCGTCCATGTGAGTCAAAGGCTGACCCAGGCAGATGCGATAACCGTCGGGGTCGGTCAATTCAAATTCGGCCATGCCGTACGGCATGCGCTCCAGTCGCCGGGTGACGATGCCGTGGGCGCTGAATGCGGCATATATCTCGCGAAAGCCGGCGCCTTCCCGGCGCAGGTACAGATCCCAATCATAAGGATGGGTGGAGCGCGGTGCAGGTGACCCCTTGCGCAGCATCAGTTCGACCGCCGCATGTCTCAGGATGGCGAACTCGTGCGGGGGCGAAGACGGAAACGGATCACCCACAAAGGCCAGATAGCCCCGGTACCACGCCATGGATCTTGCCACGTCGGTCACCCGCAGCAGCGCGATGGCCTGAGTCAATGCCAAGATTGGCCTCCTGGAAAACGGTCAATGCGCGCCATCGTCGAACAGGGCTCCAGTTCCATGTCGTCGCCGTGTCCCCGCTGGCTACCGTATGGCCTCATCCAGCATCAACTGCCGCACGAAGCGCACCGGTGGTGCGCCGTAGGCGAGCACGCGGTCATGGTAAGCCTTGAGCTTGAAAGCCTCGCCCTCGCGGGCCATGACTGCGCGGCGGGTTTCGAAATGCTCCTGCACGCCAACGAAATAGGTGGGCAGTTGGGCGCTGGTGAGCTGCACGCGCACCCACTTGCCGGCGGCTTCGCGTTCCTGCTGGAAGGTGCGGCGCACCATCAGATCCATGGCCTGCTCGCGGGTCCAGTTGTCGACATGCACGCCCTGATCGAGGATGGCGTTGGCGACGGCGCGCAGATAGAACTTGTAGCGCATCAGCTTGAACAGCGGATCGTGGTCGAGGTAGCCCTGTTCCATCATGACTTCTTCGGTGTACACCGCCCAACCTTCTGCAAACATGCCCGAGCGCAGCACGCCGCGCAGCATCGACGGGTGCTTGGCCGAGTGTGCGCCCTCGACATAGTGGCCGGGCATGGCTTCGTGGATGGTCAGCAGGTGCAGCATGCGCGTGTTGTATTCGCGCAGGAAGGAATCGACCTGGGCATCGCTCCAGTCTTCCGGAATCGGTGAGACCGCGTAGAAGGTGTCGAGATGCTTGTCCAGTGGCCCTGGTGAATCGCAGTAGGCCACCGAGACACCGCGCTGGAACTCGGGCATCAGGATGATCTTGACCGGTGCATCGGGCAGCGTGACCAGATCCTTCTCGCGGGTGAAGCGGGTGGCTTCTTCCAGGGTGGACTCAACGGTGGCGACCACCTGATCGCGTGCCGGCTTGTCGGCATAGGCCAGTTCCAGTGCCGCCTCGATGGCCGCCTGCTGCTGCGCTTCATCGGGGCTTTCAGGCAGGGTCGGAGCCTCCGGGCGATCGGCCAGTACCTCGCGGGCGATCTGATACATCTGCTCGCGCACGCGGGTGATCTCGGCCTCGGCGCGCTGGCCGATGTCGGCACGCGACAATTCCGAGTTCAGGGCAAACCGGAGTTTGGCGTCATACAGCGCCTGGCCGATGCGGAAATCGCCCTCGGCTTTGGGCACCAGCTCTTGATCGATCCAGGTCTGCTGTTCGGCCACGGAAGTGCGCAGCGTGGCGATGGCGGCATCCAGGCGCTGTCTGGACTCGGCATCCAGCGCCTCCGCCGCCGGCAGCACCATCTCGTCGATCAGGCTGAGGACGCCGGCATGCTGTCTGGACACGGTTTCGGCGTGCACCTTCGGCACCCTTTTGGGATCGAGGTTTTCGCGCATCTGAGCGTACAGCCGGGGCAGCTTCTCGATGCGCAGGGTGACATTGGCCAGGCGCTCGCTGACGGGCGCGAAATCGCGCGCCATCAGACTGTAGATGGCGCCGCCCGCCGCCTGCGAATAGACCTGCGGATCCCAGGCCCACTCCTGCGAGGTGTTCAGGCCCCACAGATCGTATTCGAGCTGGTTGCGCAGGATCAGCGCATCGACCTGGTTTTCACGCGACAGCGCCGTGCTGTCGATCGCGCTCAGTTCGGTCAGCAGTTTCTGGCTGAATTCCGCGGCGGCACGGCGGCCGTCGGCACTCAGGTCGTCAATATCGCCATCGAAACGATGATCGCCGATGGCCGTGGCGTAGAGCGGACTCAGGCGCATGCGGCCGTCCACCCAGCGTGCAGAGAGCTCGGTAAAGCGGGCATCACTCTGCGCCTCTGCGGTCACCGAGACCGGCGCCTGTGCCGCTGGGCTTCCCTCGGGGGATCTATCAGGCTGATCGCATGAGGCCAGCGTCAGAGTGACCGCAATGGCGGCAGGAATTCTAAATCGCATGGGGAATCCTGATGATCGGAAGAGGGGGAGTGTGAAAACCGAAACCGCGAATCAGCTGTTGTACTGCCGAAGGGCTATGGCTGGAAAGTGATTCTTCCAAGTATCGACAAGCGACTGGCCAGTTCTTCCTCGGTTGTTGCCGTGATCCATATGTGCGCAAGGTATACCCGCTTGGAGTCAGCTGCCAACAGGCTCTGGCGAGACCGCGAAGAGCGAGGTCGCTTTCATCCCGCTGATACCAGGTGATGGAATGCCCGCCGAGCCCCTCTCCTGAAATTCGTTCTTCGGTGCGCAAAACTTGTGTATAGATTCGTCATCAAGATACCGCGTCGAGCACAGGTGGCCCTAACCATGATCAGCCCCAGCGCACCCACCAAGATCCTCGGTACCTCGGATCTGATCAATTCCGATCTGCTGCCAAGCACGCCGGATCAGCGCACCTGGGACTGGAAGGCCATCGCCGCGCTGTGGGTGGGCATGGTGGTCTGCGTGCCCGCCTACATGCTGGCGGCGGGCATGGTCAGCGAGGGCATGAGCTGGGGCCAGGCGGTCGGCACCATCCTGCTGGCAAACCTGATCGTGCTGGTGCCGATGCTGCTGATCGGGCATGCCGGTGCCAAACACGGCATCCCGTTTCCGGTGCTGCTGCGCGCCAGCTTCGGCACCCGCGGCGCCAAGCTGCCGGCGGTGCTGCGTGGTCTGGTCGCCTGTGGTTGGTTCGGGATCCAGACCTGGGTGGGTGGCGCGGCGATCTACACCATCCTCAATGTGGTGACCGGCGACGCCATCGTCGGCGACAAGCTGCCGCTGCTCGGCATCGATCTGGGTCAGACCCTGAGTTTCCTGGCCTTCTGGGCGCTGCACGTGGTGTTCATCCGCTACGGCACCGAGTCGATCCGCTGGCTGGAACTGCTGGCGGCACCCTTGCTGATCCTGATGTGTCTGGCGCTGCTGGGCTGGGCCTATGTGCAGGCCGATGGCTTCGGGCCGATGCTGTCCACGCCCTCCCGCTTTGCCGAAGGCGGCGACCGCGCAGGCCAGTTTGCCTCGGTGTTCTGGCCCTCGCTGACGGCCATGGTCGGCTTCTGGGCCACGCTGGCGCTGAACATTCCGGACTTCACCCGCTATGCCAAGAGCCAGCGCGACCAGATCATCGGTCAGGCGCTGGGACTGCCGCTGCCAATGGCCCTGCTGGCTTTTGTCGGCGTCGCCGTGACCTCGGCGACGGTGATCATCTATGGCGAAGCGATCTGGGATCCGGTGGCGCTGACCGGGCGCATGGGCGGATCGGCGGTCGTGGTGGCCTTGTTGGCCTTGTTGCTGGCCACGCTGACGACCAACCTCGCCGCCAACGTCGTGGCCCCGGCCAACGGTTTCTCGAATCTGGCGCCGGAGAAGATCTCCTTTCGCATGGGCGGCTACATCACCGCCGGCATCGGCATCGCCATCTTCCCGTGGAAGCTGCTGGAGTCGACCGGCGCCTACATCTTCACCTGGTTGATCGGTTATTCGGCGCTGCTGGGGCCGATCGCCGGCATCATGCTGGCCGACTATTTCCTGATCCGCCGAACCGAGCTGGATGTGGCCGCGCTGTTCCGTCATGAAGGCGAATACAGCTATCGCGGCGGCTGGAATCCAGCAGCGGTGATCGCATTGGTGCTCGGCGTGCTCCCCAATCTGCCGGGCTTCCTGCAGGCCGCGGGTTTCGTCAGCGGCGTGCCGGACCTGCTCAATGCGATCTATACCTACGCCTGGTTTGTCGGCCTGCTGGTGGCGGGAGCGGTGTATCTGCTGTTGATGCGCAAGCGCTGAGGGGCGTTGCTGGTTGTGGGTTGTGGGTTGTCGGTTGTCGGTTGTCGGTTGTCAGTTGTTGGTGCCGCCGTAGGTCCACACAAGTCTGGACCCACAGAAGCGCAGAAGCGCAGAGGCTGTCCATGAAATCCCGGGGCCGTCGATTCGCTTTTGACCTGCACTGGCGATTGGTCGTAGCGTAGGGCTTTCTCGCTGCAGATTTCGGAGCCTGTCATGTCGTCCACTCTCATTCGCGGCGGTACCGTTGTCGATGCCGATACCCAATGGCGCGCCGATGTCTTGATAGCCGAAGGCAAGATCGCGGCGGTGGGTGAGGGGCTGGAGGCCCCGGCCGGTGCGACGGTGATCGATGCTGGCGGGCGCCTGGTGATGCCGGGTGGCATCGATCCGCACACGCATATGCAACTGCCGTTCATGGGCACGGTCGCCAGCGATGATTTCTATACGGGCACCGCGGCAGGTCTGGCCGGTGGCACCACCAGCATCATCGATTTCGTGATTCCGGACCCGCAGCAATCGCTGATGGAGGCTTTCCAGACCTGGCGTGGCTGGGCTGAAAAGGCCTCTGCCGATTACGGCTTCCATGTGGCGATCACCTGGTGGGATGAATCGGTCTACCGAGATATGGGCACGCTGGCCCAGGAGCACGGGGTAGCCAGCTTCAAGCACTTCATGGCTTACAAGAACGCCATCATGTGCGATGACGAGGCCTTGGTGTCCAGCTTCAGCCGCTGCCTCGAACTGGGTGCGCTGCCGACCGTCCATGCGGAGAACGGCGAACTGGTGTTCCGGCTGCAGAAGCAGCTGGTCGAGCAGGGCATTACCGGCCCCGAGGGGCATCCGTTGTCACGGCCACCGGCGGTGGAAGGGGAGGCCGCCAACCGCGCGATCCGCATCGCCGAGGTGCTGGGCACCTCGCTGTATGTGGTGCATGTCTCGGCCGAAGATGCGCTGGAAGCCATTGCGCGGGCGCGCGGCGAGGGTCAGCGGGTGTTCGGCGAGGTGCTGGCCGGGCATCTGCTGATCGATGATTCGGTTTATCGCAATCCCGATTTCACCTTTGCCGCCGGCCATGTGATGAGCCCGCCTTTCCGCCCCAAACATCATCAGGACGCACTGTGGGCCGGCTTGCAGGCTGGTCATCTGCATACCACCGCCACCGATCACTGCTGCTTCTGCGCGCCGCAGAAGGCGGCCGGCAAGGACAATTTCACGCTGATTCCGAATGGTTGCGCCGGCATCGAGGACCGCATGTCGCTGCTGTGGCACTACGGCGTCGGCACTGGTCGTCTGACCCCGAGCGAGTTCGTACGCGTGACCTCGGCCAATGCCGCACAGATCTTCGGCTTGTATCCGCGCAAGGGCTCGATGCGGGTGGGTGCCGACGCTGATCTGGTGATCTGGGATGCCCAGGCTAGCCGCACCATCTCGGCGGCGACGCATCATCAGAACATCGACTTCAATGTCTTCGAGGGCCGCACGGTCACCGGCGTGGCCACCCACACCTTCACCCGCGGCCAGCTGGCCTGGGTCGACGGCGATCTGCGTGCCGAGCGCGGCGCCGGGCGCTATCTGCATCGCAATACCCATGCCCCGTACTTCGAGGCCAATGCCCGCCGCCGCGCCTGATGGTGGCAGTCAGCTTGCGGGCTTGGCGCGCTGCATGACAGGACTGGGTTGGGGCGCAGGCTCGCAACTCGCTGCGAGACTCAGGTGAGTCATGGAGATGGAGATCGGGAATGGGTGGTGCGCGATTCGATGTGGCGGTGATCGGTGCCGGCGTATTTGGCGCCTGGATTGCCTGGCATCAGGTGCGTGCCGGGCGTCGCGTGCTGCTGATCGATCAACACGGGCCGGCCAACACGCGGGCAAGCTCCGGCGGCGAGAGCCGGGTCATCCGTTGTGCCTACGGGCCGGATGCGCTGTACACGCGCATGGCCCGGCAGTCACTGACGCAGTGGCGTGAGCTCTTCGATCAGATCGCCCGGCCGGAGCTGTTCCAGCCTACCGGCGTGCTGTGGATGGCGATGCGTGGGCAGGCGGCCGCAGAGCAATCGGTGGCCGCGCTGGTCGATGCCGGTGTCAATCACGACGTGCTGGATGCGGCCGCGTTGCGCGCTCGCTATCCGCAGATTCAGGTGCCTGATCAGGGCTGGGCCATCTTCGAGCCGCACAGCGGCGCGCTGCTGGCGCGACGGGCGGTGCAGGCGGTGGTGGCCGATGCCTGTGCCCGCGGTGCGGTGTACCGCCGTGATCAGGTCTTGCCGCTCACGGCAGCAAGCTGCGCAGCTGGATTGATCACCCGCAGCGGTGCCCGTTTCGAAGCTGAGCAGATCGTGTACGCCTGCGGACCCTGGCTGGACCAGGTGCTGCCCGAGGCCATGGCCGGCCGCTTGTTCGTGACTCGACAGGAGGTCCATTACTTCGGGATACCCGCTGACGAGTCCCGATTCGGGCCCGCGCAGCTACCCACCTGGATGGATTTCGATGGCGAGTGGTACGGCATGCCCGATCTGGAATCGCGCGGCTTCAAGCTGGCCTGCGACCGCCACGGGCCGTTGGTCGATCCGGAGTGCCAGGAGCGTACACCTACACCCGAGGGCATCGACTCGGCACGCGCCTTTCTGGCCAGGCGCTTCCCGGCCTTGGCCAATGCGCCCTTGCTGGGTACCGAGGTCTGCCAATACGAGAACAGCAGCAACGGCGACTTCGTCATCGACCGCCACCCTGGGCTTGAACACGTATGGCTGGCTGGCGGCGGTTCCGGCCACGGCTTCAAGCACGGGCCGGCAGTGGGCGAGTACCTGCAGCGCTTGATGGCCGGCGAGATCGACCCCGAGCCGCGCTTCAGCCTGGCCAGCAAGTCCACGACTCAGCAGCGCGCCGTGCATTGAGCTTCTGCCGGCATCACCCCGAAAAACGAGTTTCGTGTAGGAGCGCCCTTGCGTCGCGACTGCCGCCAAAAGCCGGACGCAAAGATCACGAAGGAAAAGCAGAAAGGTCGCGAAGAAGAGCTAATTCAGAATTGCCTTTGCTGTTCTTCGTGTTCTTTCTGCTTTTCCTTTGCGTCCTTCGCGTCCTGCGTCTGGCTGCGGTTCGCGGCAGTCCCCAGTCTTCGCGATGGCAGCGAAGCGCGGGCCGCGACGCAAGGTCGCTCCTGCGGCGGCGAGCCTGTGGAGCTTCCTACCAGCTGCCGCTGGCGCCGCCGCCGCTGCTGCTGCCGCCGCCCCAGCTGCTGGAGCTGCTGCTGGAACTGCCGAAGCTGCTGCTGTTGTCGGATGGCGGCGGGAGAACCGGCAGCACCCTCTGTTCGGTACGAACGTGATGGCAGTTCTGACAGGTCTCGGTGATCTGCGCGAGACCGGTGGAATAACGCGTGGGGCTGCTGATGGTCCTCGATACCTGTGAGACCGCGCGTGAACCACAGGCGCCGCAGTTGCTGTACCGGGAGAACCAGGCGCGGCGGGCGAGCTTGTCCACTCGGCTGCAGCGGGGACAGACCCAGACCCTGTAATCCACACTGCGCAGCTTCTCTTCGGTGAGTTCGGCCGGCTGCAGATGGGCGTCGTCCTCGGTTTCCGACAGCAGTTGCATGGTGGCCTCGCAGGCGCGGCAGCGCCGCGCCATCCAGCGCCCGCCGCTGAACCACCAGAGCACACGGAGCAATCGTGACAGCAGCCAGTAGACGGCCCAGGCACCGGCCGCCAGCAGGCTCAGCACCAGAGCCAGGACGCCTGGCCGCAGCGGCGATTTCTCCGTGCTCTCCGTTGGTGTCGGCCGCGGTTGGGGCTTCCACGCCGAGAGATCAATCGCTTGCGGTTCGGCTTGAGTCTCGAAACCGCGGCTCTCAGCCAGGTCGGTACTGGCCTCGGTCGGCGATGCTGCCAAGGCCGATGGTGAGTCGGCCGCAGGTGCCATCAAGGCGGCCACATCGGTGGGCTGCTCGGCTGGCCGCGACAGATCAATGGCGTAAACCCGTTGCAGCAGTTCGGTGGCGCCAGCGACCAGTCCCTGATCATAGTCGCCCGCACGGAAACGCGGCACCATGGCGCTGTCCATCACCGCCTGGGCGTGACTGCGGTTTGCCGCATTGTCGATGCCCTTGCCGAGCACGATCTCGGCCTTGCGATCCTGGCGGGCCAGCAGGATCAGACTGCCATCGTTGCGCTGGCGGTCGCCCACACCCCAGCGATTGAAGATCTCGGTCGCCGCCTGCCGTGGGTTCTGGTCGCCGGTACTGGCGACAACGACGATCGCCAGTTGGCCACGACCGGCCTGGTCCAGCCGAGTTGCCAGTCGGTCGAGTTCGGCGCGGGTGTCGGCTGCCAGCAATTGTCCGGCATCCGACACATGGCTGGCCGGCAGCGGCGAGGGCAGGGATGGCAGATTTTGCGCAGTGGCAGGCTGCAGCCACGCAGTCAGGGCAAGGCAGAAAACGATGCGCATCTTCCGGGGTCTCGCAGACAGATTTCGCGAGCATAGCGCCATCACGGCGGGCCGATGGCGAGTCCCCTGTTTCGACCCGACACTGATCACAGGCCATGAACCGCACGCGGTAGGAGCGCCCTCGCGGCGCGACCGACTGCGCGACAATCCTGTCCTGAGGCAGGTCGCGGTCAGAAGCCGGACGCAGAGCACGCAAAGGAAAAGCAGAGAGCACATGAAGAAGAGCATTCAGAGCTTCGCTGCGCGGTGAAGCGACACAGCCCAGTGAGCCGCTGCAGGGGTCATCTCGCGGTGCACATCGTCGGCTGTCTCCCCGTCACACGAGCAGCAGGCTGGCCCGGAGGACGTCCATGATGGTGGCGCTGTGGGAGCGGCTTCAGCCGCGATCCGGGAACTTGGAGTCAGTAGCCTGGATCGATCGCGGACGGAGTCCACTCTCACAGGTTCATGGCCGGTGTGCAGTTTCAGGCCGAAAAAGATGACTCTCCATGAACCCATATCGCAAGTTGTTGATGTGTCATTGCGAGGAGCGCAGCGACGAAGCAATCCAGGGTAGCGCCGCACGCCCCTGGATTGCTTCCCCCGGATCAAGTCCGGGGTCGCAATGACGCCGGGGGATCATGGCTCGTGGGCAGTTTCAGGCCGAAGCAGGTGGCTCGCAATGACACATCAACAACCTGGGACCTGGACTCGTCAGTCCGGCCGCTCGGGGTTCCCGCGGCATAGCCATCTGGACTGACACTACGGCGCCGGCTTCATCCACTCATCAATGCGCTTGCTCGTGGCGGCATCCACGCGTCGCAAGGACATCCATGGTGGACCGCGCAGATCGTGCTGTTCGAGTGTTGCCCGAATCTCCTCGCTGCTGCCAAAGACAAAGACCGAGAACTCGCTGCCATAGGCTCGACGGCTGCCATCCGGATTGCGGTCATGCTTGTCCACCCAACCGGGAATGGCGCCATCGATGATCCGATGCGCCGTGGTCTTGGGATCGATCTGTCGCAGGATCAGCGCATCATCGACGAACTCGTAGGCGATCAGCACATAGCCGCGGGGTGTGCTGGCCGGGTTGGTTCCCGCGCTCTTGTCCGGATGCTCCAGGGCCGCGATGTAGGACTGCTGGTCGCTGTGGGCGATCCCCAGTGCCATATCGTCCTCGATGTCATCGACATCGGCCTTGAGCTGACCGTTCTCGTCTTTCTCCAGGCTGATCGTGTGCCAGTGCGCGCAGTCGCTGCTGACGCGCAGGTACTGCTCGCCCTCGCCCGACCCGGGATTCTGCAGATCCTGCACCCGCCAGTCGCCGACCAGATCGGTATCGCAGGCGGCCAGCGGCCAGCTGGGGGGCGACTGGAACTGCACCGACTCGCAAGCAGTGAGCAGCGCAGCCAGCGCCAGCGTCATTCCGATGGTGCGGCAGATTCTCGGCCCTTGATTCATCGGCATGACTCCGTTGGCATGGGAAGACGCGATCGATGCAGCTAACGGATCGAGGCAGGCGCCGGGGACGATCAGGGCGTTGCCAGCTTGACCAGGACCACGTCGGCTTCGACAAAGTCTCCGGCGCTGGCCCTGATCTCGGCAATGGTGCCGGCGCGCGGAGCCTTCAGCGTGATCTCCATCTTCATCGCTTCCATCACCATCAGCTCCTGGCCTTCGCTGACCTCGGCGTCAGGCTCCACACGCACCGCGACGATCCGGCCCGGCATCGGCGAGCGCACTACATCGCCGGCGCTGGCGGCGCTGGCTTCGAAAGCGAAGGGATGACGCAGGCCCAGTACCCAGCGACGCTCGCCATTGTGGGCCATGTAGCCGCCCGGCAAGGCCAGCACGCGCAGCCGCGTCGCCCGTTGGCCGATCAGTACATCGACGCTGTCAGCGCTGCTGCGGGCGCCGCGCAGTTCCAGGCGCTGGCCGCCCACATCGAGCGTGTAGTTGCCGTCATGGCCATGCACCGAGACTTCGATCAGCTGATCGCGATGCAGGAAATGCTTCAGGCGCTTGCCCGGATGGCCGTGGCGCCAGCCATCGGCGATGGCCCAGGGCGTGTACGGATCGGTGCCGGTGCGCGCCGCCGCTGCAGCTGCGGCCTCTTCATCGAGCAGCGCGCGCGCGCAGATTGCCGCCAGCACGTCCGCGGGCACGTCGTCGGCCGCCGGCATGACCTCGGCCAGATGACGATCCAGATAGCCGGTGTCGATGCTGGCTTCGACCACCGCCGGGTGCCGGCTCAGACGTTCCAGAAAATCGATGTTGCTCTTGGGGCCGACCACCACCGACTGCGCCAGGGCCTCGCGCAGCAGCGCCAGGGCCTCGCCACGATCGGCCTCGTGCACGATCAGCTTGGCGATCATCGGGTCGTAATGCACGCTGACCGTATCGCCCTCGATCACCCCGGAGTCGATGCGCACGCGAGCGTCGGTTTGCGGCAGGTGCAGCAGTTCGAGTTTGCCGCTGCCGGGCAGAAAGCCCTGTTCCGGATCCTCGGCGTACAGGCGCACCTCGATGGCGTGGCCGCGCGTCGGCACCGGGCGTACCGGCACCAGATCAGCGAGCTTGGCGCCGGCGGCGATCTGCAGCTGCAGTTCGACCAGATCCAGTCCGGTGACCATCTCGGTCACCGGATGCTCCACCTGCAATCGGGTGTTGATCTCCATGAAATAGAAATCGCCGGCGGGGCCGACGATGAACTCGACCGTGCCGGCATTGGCGTAGTCGATGGCCTTGCCGGCCTGGATGGCGGCGGCGCCCATGGCTGCGCGCAGCTCGGGGGTGACGAAAGGCGAGGGCGATTCTTCGATGACCTTCTGATAGCGCCGCTGGGCCGAGCACTCGCGCTCATTGAGGTGGATGACCTCGCCCGCATGGTCGCCGAAGATCTGGATCTCGATATGGCGCGGGCGCTCGACATAGCGCTCCAGCAGCACCCGATCCTTGCCGAAGGCGCCGCGCGCCTCGCGCTGGCAGGATTCCAGTGCGGCCTGAAATTCGGCTGCGGCGCGGACCACACGCATGCCCTTGCCGCCGCCGCCGTGGGCGGCCTTGATCATCAGCGGGAAACCCACGCGCTCGGCTTCGCGCGCGAGCAACGAGGTGTCCTGATCTTCGCCCGTGTAGCCCGGCACCACCGGCACGCCGGCCGCGCTCATCAGGTTCTTGGCACCGGCCTTGCTGCCCATCTTGCGCATCGAGGTGGCGCTGGGGCCAACCCAGACCAGTCCGGCCGAGACCACGGCATCGGCAAATTCGGCGTTCTCGCTGAGGAATCCGAAGCCCGGATGGATGGCCTGGGCACCGGTAGCCAGCGCAGCCTCGATGATCCGGTCTCCGCGCAAGTAAGAATCCGCCGGCGCCGATCCACCGATCCAGCGACCTTCGTCGGCCAGGCGCACATGTTGCGCACGCGCATCGGCATCGGAATAGACCGCGACCGTGGCAATGCCCAGATGGCGGCAGGTGCGCTGGATACGACAGGCAATCTCACCGCGATTGGCAATCAGGAGCTTGGAAAACATGCGGGGGTCCATGCAGCGGGAAAAGGGGAAATGGGAAAAGGAAAAAGGGGTCAGCCAAGGGCAGGTGTGTAGTTTTGCAGAATAGGCCGTCGATTGCCGGGGTTTGCGACTGGCTCTGATCGGCGATGCGACGATCATGCCCTGGGGCAAGTCGTGACCAGAAGCCGGACGCAGAGAACGCAAGGGACGAGCAGAGAGAACACGAAGAAGGCTTTTGTGGGTCCAGACGTGTCTGGACGCTCCTGGCTTCGTGCAGAAAAAGCGTCCAGACGAGTCTGGACCTACAGAAGCCCGAGACTGGCGTCGGCCGCTGTGGAGGGCGCCGCGCTGCGGCGCCGCTTCGCGTGTGCCGGAGTATCAAGAGCGGCCGCGCAGGCGCGCGTCCCTCCACACAGCCGCTTTGCGCCCGCTCTTCCCTTTTCCTTTTCCCCTTTTCCTTTTTCCCCGCTCCAATCACAGCCAGTTCGGCGGTCGCTTCTCGAGAAAGGCGCTGAGGCCCTCCTGGCCTTCCAGCGACACCCGCAGGCGGGCAATCAGCGCGGCGGTTTGCTCGTCGAGTTTGCGTTGGGCTGGTTCGTCGCGGCCGAAGATGCCTTCGACCAGTCGCTTGGCCACCAGTGCCGAGGTCGGGCCGGCTTTGAGCAGGGCGTCGAGTTCGTTGGCCACCATGGGATCGAGGTCATCGGCGGCCACCACCTCGTGCACCAGTCCCATGCTCAGGGCTCGACTGGCATCGAAGATGGCGCCGCTCTGGAACCAGCGCCGGGCGTGGCGCGCGCTGATGGCGGCGACGACATAGGGCGAGATCACCGCCGGCACCAGGCCGAGTTTGCTCTCGGTCAGGCCGAATTTGGCCTGTTCCACACAGATGGCGACGTCGCAGCAGGCAATCAGGCCGACACCGCCGCCGAAAGCTGAACCCTGCACCCGGGCGATCGTCGGCTTGGGCAGATAGGCGAGGGTGCGCATCAGATCCGCCAGTTTCAGCGCATCGGCATGGTTCTCGGCCTCGCTGTAGGCAGCCATGGCGCGCATCCAGTTGAGATCGGCGCCGGCGGAAAAGGATTTGCCGGTGCCGGTGAGCACCACTGCCCGCACTTCCGGATCGGCGCCGACCCGCGTCAGCGCGGCGGTCAGTTCCGCGATCAACTCGGCGTTGAAGGCGTTGTGGACATCGGGACGGTTCATGGTCAGCGTGGCGACCCGTCCGGACAAGGCAAGTTGAACCATTGCCGTCATACCTGGCTTTCCCCTGATGAGCTCTGACCAAGTCTAGCCCGCATTTCCCGGACCTGCGCGGGCCGGTGGGGTCAAGAAGCTGGAACGCGGAGAACGCAGAGAATCGCAAAGAACGCAGAGAAAGCCCTTCCAGCATTTCTTGGCCGTTCTCTGCGTCCTCTCTGCTTTTCCTTTGCGTTCTTTGCGTCCCGCTCTTGGCGACGGTTCGCCGCAGTTGTCGGTTCCCGCCGTGCAGCGCGGGACGTGGTCGCGCCGCAAGGGCGCGCCTGCGGATGCCTATGCGGCTTCCTCGCGGTATTCCTCGGGTGAGGGGCAGATGCAGATCAGGTTGCGATCGCCGTAGACGTTGTCGACCCGACCGACCGGGCACCAGTACTTGTCCTGACGCTCGACACCGGCCGGAAACACCGCTTCTTCGCGGCTATAGGGGCGATTCCACTCGGCCTGCGCCAGATCGTGCACGGTGTGCGGGGCGTGGCGCAGCGGCGACTGTTCGATCGGATATTTGCCTGCTTCCACCGCTGCGATTTCGTGGCGGATGGCGATCATGGCGTCGCAGAAACGATCCAGTTCCACCTTGGCCTCCGACTCGGTGGGTTCGATCATCAGCGTGCCGGCCACCGGGAAGCTCATGGTCGGGGCGTGGAAGCCGTAGTCGATCAGACGCTTGGCAATGTCGTCGACGCTGACGCCGGCGGATTCCTTCAGCGGCCGCGGATCGATGATGCATTCGTGGGCGACGCGGCCGTTGTGGTTCTGGTAGAGCACCGGGAAATGCTCGTCCAGCCGCGCGGCGATGTAGTTGGCGTTGAGGATGGCGATCTCGGTGGCGCGCTTCAGGCCCTCGCTGCCCATCATCAGGATGTAGGCATAGGAGATCGGCAGGATCGAGGCCGAGCCATAAGGTGCCGCCGACACCGGACCCACCGGTGCACGGCCGTCATCGAGCACCGGATGGCCGGGCAGGAAGGGTGCCAGATGCGCCTTGACACCGATCGGGCCCATGCCCGGACCGCCGCCGCCGTGCGGAATGCAGAAGGTCTTGTGCAGATTCAGATGGCTGACATCGGCGCCGTAATCGCCGGGGCGCGCCAGGCCGACCTGCGCGTTGAGGTTGGCACCGTCAAGGTAAACCTGCCCGCCGTGCTGGTGGACGATCTGGCAGATCTCGCCGATGCGCTCTTCGAACACTCCGTGCGTGGACGGGTAGGTGACCATCAGTGCCGCCAGCCGGGGACTGTATTTTTCGGCCTTGGCGCGCAGGTCGTCGACATCGACATTGCCGTCGCTGTCGCAGCTGACCACGATCACATCCATGCCGACCATCTGCGCCGAAGCCGGATTGGTGCCGTGGGCGCTGGACGGGATCAGGCAGACTTTGCGCTCGCTGTCGCCGCGACTCAGGTGGTAGGCACGGATCGCCAGCAGACCGGCATATTCACCCTGGGCGCCGGAATTGGGCTGCAGCGAAACTGCATCGTAGCCGGTGATGTCGCACAGCCAGCTTCTGAGTTCCTCGAACATCTGGGCGTAGCCCAAGGCCTGATTGGCCGGCGCAAAAGGATGCAGCGCGCCGAATTCGGGCCAGGTGATCGGAATCATCTCGGCGGTGGCATTGAGCTTCATCGTGCACGAGCCGAGTGGAATCATGGCCCGGTCCAGTGCCAGATCGCGATCCGACAGCTTGCGCATATAGCGCAGCAACTCGGTCTCCGAGCGGTAGCGGGAGAAGATCGGGTGTTTCAGGCAGCTACCCTTGCGCAGCAGCTCCGGTGGCAGGGCCGGGCCGCGTTCGGCCTCGACCTCGGCATAGCGCAGCTCGCCACCGAATACCGACCACAGTGCTTCGATGACCGCTGGCGTGGTGGTCTCGTCGACATTGATGCCGAGGGCGCCATCGGCCAGCACGCGCAAATTGATGCGGGCCGCCAAGGCGCGCTCGACGATGGCCGCCTGGCGCTCGCCGGCATCCACCGTGATGCAATCGAAATAGTGATGCGCCCGCGCCGGGAAGCCCAGATCAGCGAGGCCCGCCGCCAGCGTGCTGGCGCGGCGGTGGATGCGCTCGGCAATGGCGCGCAGGCCCTCGGGGCCGTGATAGACCGCGTACATCGAGGCGATGACCGCCAGCAACACCTGCGCGGTGCAGATATTGCTGGTGGCCTTCTCGCGGCGGATGTGTTGCTCGCGGGTCTGCAGCGACAAGCGGTAGGCGGGCTGGCCACGGCTGTCGACCGAGACGCCGATCAGCCGACCCGGGATCGAGCGCTTGAAGCTGTCGCGCACGGCCATGTAGGCCGCGTGCGGACCGCCGTACCCCATCGGCACGCCAAAGCGCTGGGTCGAACCGATGGCGATATCGGCGCCGAGTTCGCCCGGCGGTGTCAGCAGCGTCAGCGCCAGCGGATCGGCGGCCATCACCGCTACCGCACCCGCTGCCTTGATCCGGGCGATGGCGCCGCGGAAGTCGCGGACCGCGCCACTGCTGCCCGGGTACTGCAGCAGCGCGCCAAAGACCTGCGAGGCGTCGAGATCGGTGTCCGGATCGCCGACGATGACGCTCCAGCCCAGCGGCTCGGCGCGGGTACGCAGCAGCGCGATCGTCTGCGGATGGCAGTCGGCGTCGACAAAGAAGGCGGTGAGCTTGGACTTGGAACTGCGCTGGGCCACGGCCATGGCTTCGGCCGCGGCCGTTGCTTCATCCAGCAGCGAGGCATTGGCGACATCCAGCCCGGTCAGCTCGGTGACCATGGTCTGGAAGTTCAACAGGGCTTCGAGCCGACCCTGGCTGATCTCCGGCTGGTACGGCGTGTAGGCGGTGTACCAGGCCGGGTTCTCGAGAATATTGCGCTGGATGACCAGCGGCAGGTGGGTGCCGTGATAGCCCTGTCCGATCAGCGAGGTATAGACCTCATTGCGCTCGGCGATGGCGCGCATGCGCTCCAGCGCCTCGGTTTCGCTGACGGCTTCGCCAATGCCCAGCGGACGCATCTGCCGGATCGAAATCGGCAGCGTCTGCGCCATCAACTCATCCAGCGATTCAGCGCCGATGGCCGCCAGCATGTCGGCAGTTTCGTGTGGCGAAGGACCGATATGGCGGTGCTGGAACTCGGAAGCGAGATGCGGTTGACGCAGGGTGACCGGGGCGCTCATGGGAAAACTCCGAAGACGGGCGGGCATGGAACGTCATGGCGTTCCTTCAGCCCCATCTGTCGGCTTTGCCTGAGAGCGTAACCCCTTCGGCGGACGCCGGACCCGAAGGCCGGTGCCTCTTTCCAGATGTCCACAGCTGCCGTGCGGTCCTTTGGCCTGAGAGTTTCCGGGGCGGTTGCTCCTTCGGCGCCGGACGCATCCGGTCTCTCCCACACAGCCCCTGAAGACTAGCACGCCGTCCCCGAGGCAAGAATCAACGGATTGTCTCGTCGAGGCCGGGCCGGGGCCGGAAGCGGGACGCGAAGGACGCGAAGGAAAAGCAGAAAGGACGCGAAGGAGAGCAAGTCCTGAGATGGATGCTCGATTCGGTCGTAGATGCCATGAGGGCCGTGGACGCGAGATCCTCTGCGGTGCCTAAACCTCAAGGAGCTGCGCTGATGTCCACGACCCTCGCTGCAAACGCTACCACTTTCAACATCACGCTTCCGGTGCTGTGCGTGGCGATCGAGTTGTCGATGAAGAAGTGGAAGATCGGGATTTTGGGGCGGTTCGAACGCAACCCCTCGGTGCATGAGATTACGGGTGACGACTGGACCGCGCTGCTGGCGCTGATTGACCGGGCGAAGCAGCGACTGGGTCTGCCGCCGGAGACGCGGGTGCTGGCGTGCTTCGAGGCTGGCCGTCACGGCCACTATCCGTATCGCATGCTCAAGAGGTTGGGGATCGATGTGCATGAGTGGGCGAGCAATGCGATCGAGAAGCCATCGCGCAAGCAGGCCAAGACCGACCGGTTGGACGTGCGCCGACTGGTGTTGCAATTGCGTCGCACGCTCGATGAAGACGTGGACAAGTACGCGATCAACGTGCCGCCGGCAGACGTCGAAATGGCGCGGCGGCGGCATCGCGAACGCGATCACTGGGTGAAGGTGAAGACGCAGCACGAGTTGCGCTGGGAATCGCTGCTGGTGAGCCTGGGCGCGACCTTGGTCAAGCCCAAGCCGAGCACCCAGGTTGAGCGGATCAAGGACTGCTTTGGGGAGGCGTTGCCGGAGTCGATTCAAGCTGAGCTCAAGCGTTTGCAGGAACACATATTGCTGACGAGGAAGCAGATTCGCGCGGTGGAAGCGGAGCAGATCTCATCGCTGAAGAAGGCGCGCGCCGGCGAGGTTGTGGAGCACGCCCGGATGGTGGAGCAGGTGTGGCAGCTGATGGGATTGGTGGGTGTGGGCGTGCATACGGCCTGGCCGGTGGTGTTCGAAGCCTTCGGTTGGCGCGGCTTCAAGAACCGGCGTCAGGTCGGCGGTTTCATGGGTTTGACCGGAACCCCGTTCGAGTCCGGCAATTCAAGCCATGAGCAGGGAATCAGCAAATGCGGGCCGCCTAATCTGCGAGCGATGATGGTGGAACTGGCGTGGCGCTGGATCCGCCACCAGCCGGACACCGACTTAACGCGCTGGTTTCAAGAGAAATTCGGCGTCGGCAAGGCCTCGCGCAAGCGCGGCATCGTGGCCTTGGCGCGGCGGCTGTCGATCCTGCTCTGGCGGTACCTGGAGTACGGTGTGATCCCGGAAGGCGTACGCCTGAAGGAGGTGCGGATGCCGAGCATGGGCGAAGCTGCGCAGCTGCAGATGGCGGCTTGAATTAAGCCACAGAACCCGAAAACGCGAGAACGAACGCAACAGAAACGCGACCAGTCAACATCAGCAAGGCGGGCGCCCGTACCCGGCCTGGGTGGTTCAAGACCACCGTTCTTGTAGATGGGGCGCCCTTGGATCGGCAGCTTTCGCAACAGCGAAAACGGCAAAAGGTGATCCGCAGTGAGTGGACACGAATAGAAGGTGGTCCAGCGAAAACTGGCTCTTCGACCGATCACTTGAGGATGACGGCAGGATCGCCGCAACGACAACGGAAGTTCATGTAACGGAAAGCAAAACGAACCGCAGATTCCTTGACGTTCGGAAAGCCCTCATAGAAGGCCGGGTCCGCGCGTCCGCCGGGTCCGCGCGTCCGCATGGACGAAAAGCGCGCCCAGACGGCCAACGCGCGGCGCCCGGCGGCGTAGTCACCTTGACGGCGCTGCTGGTGCCAGAAGCCGGACGCGAAGGACGCGAAGGAAAAGCAGAAAGGACGCGAAGGAGAGCAATTCATGGGATGGGTGCTCGATTCGGTCTTAGGCCGGGTCCTAACCAAAACGCCTTCCTTTGCGACCTTTCTGCTTTTCCTTGGCGTCCTTCGCGACCCGCTCCTGCTCCCGTCCATGGCAAGCAGATGTCGCCTGGATGCCGCGGCCGCCGGCGCGATGCGCCTCTTCGCTCGCCCGGAGGCTTCGCGCGCCGGAGCCGCGCTACGTCCGGGGCTGCACTGAGTAGTGGCTCCTCTTCGCGACCTTTCTGCCTTTCCTTCGCGTTCTTTGCGTCCAGTTCTTGCTCTCACCCACCCAGCCAGGCCGCGGCCGCCGGTGCGATGCGCCTCTTCGCTCGCCCGGAGGCTGCGCGCGCCGGAGCCGCGCTACGTCCGGGGCTGCGCTGAGAAGTGGCTCCTATTCGCGACCTTTCTGCCTTTCCTTCGCGTCCTTTGCGTCCCGCCTTTGTCTCGCGATCGCGGTTCAGCAGCAACAGCGCGTGCGGACTCAGCCTTCTTGCCCCAGCGCCTCGCGCATTGGCCGCATCTGCTCGGCATAGGCCTTCCACAAGCTGGAGCGATCCTTGCGGATGCCGTCGCGCACCAGCACGCTTGAGGCCGTGGCCACCGGATCGTCACTGCGTTCGATGTCAACCATGCCGGGCTCGAAGGGCAGGCCGCAGAACTCGGCCATGCGCTGCGCCGCGCCTAGCGAGTCGGCGATCACGTCTTCGTAATGCACATCCAGGATCCGCCCCGGGAACAGCTGGTGCCAGTGTTGCATCAGGGCCTGATATTCGCGGTAGTAGTCGACGAATTCGAGCTGATCATAGGAATAGGGGCAGGCCGCTGTGAACAGCGTGCGCAGATTGGACAGGCCGGTGTCGATGGGATTCCGACAGACATGGATGAAGCGCGCGTGCGGCAGCGCCTGGGCAATGAAGCCGATGTTCTGGAAGTTCGACGGCAGCTTGTCGGTCACGAAGGCTTTTTCGCGACTGCGCCAGCGCATGCCGGCGAGGAAACCCTCGCCCATTGCACGGTAGTCGAAACCCACCCGCTGCCTGACCATCTCCTCATCGACCACCGCCGAGGTGTAGCGGCCGCTGGCCAGCCGCAGCTGGGTCGGGAACTCGTAGGTTTCGCCAGCGGCTGCCACCTGTGAATGGCCGCCGATGATGCGCTCGATCAAGGTGGTGCCGGAGCGATGCATGCCGACCACGAAGATCGGCGTCAGATCGCGCTGGTCGGTGCCGCGGGCGGCTTCGACTTCGGCGGGTGACCACATCTTCAGGCGCTCGAACAGCGAACGCATCGAGGCCGGGTCGTAGTTCAGTTGCCGGCGTTTGGCACGGCAGGCGCGTTCCAGCGCCGCCCAGGCCCGCGGGTAGTCGCGGCTGTCGTGCAGCTCGTTGTGCAGCGCATAGGCGAGGAAGGCCTCGTCCTCGCCGGGTGCTACCCGGGTCAGTGCCTGTTCGATACGGGCGATGCGCGCCGGCGCATCCGGCTGACGCAGGCGCGACAGCAGCCAATAGGCATCGACCAGATCCGGATGGATGGCTAGAGCACGCTCGAGCAGATCGACGGCGGCTTCGGTCTCGCCGAAAAACACTTCGAGTCCGGCCAGCATGTGCAGGCTGGGCGGATGCCTTGGATCGCGTTCGACCGCAGCCCGTGCATAGCCACGAGCCATGCGATGGGCGCCGACCCGGCTCAGTTGCTGCGCCACCGTGGCCAGTGATTGCGCCGAATCCCACATCGGCGGCGGCAACTGGCTGCAGATATCCAGCACCATGGCTGATTGACCGACGGCCACCAGTTGCCGGATCAGCAGCAGCGCCACGGCCGGAGAGCCGATGTCCATGCGCGCCGCGCTCAGCGCCAGCTGATGGGAGCGCCTGAAGTTGCCGCGTTGCAGTTCCAGCATCGCCAGCTGCAATGCCGCCGGCGCATGTCCGGCAAATTCGCTCAAAGTCGATTCGAAGGCGCTGATCGCCGCATCCAGATGACCGGAGGCCAGATAGGTTTCGCCACGCTGATACTGGCGCCGGGCGCGTGACAGGGCGATGGGGTCGGGTGAGTTCACGGGTGGCTCCGGGGCAGTTGTTTTTGTCCGCAAAGAGCGCAAAGGACGCAAAGTAGAGCCAATCCGATATGGCAGTTGGCGCGATTCGACCCAGGTCGCCGCTCAGCCAGCCGGCTATTGAATCCTTCGCGTACTTTGCGTCCTTTGCGGACAATCTCTTATTCAGGTGCTAGCGGTGTCTGGCAGGTGACGCAGCCCGCTGCGCGGTCAACGCGAGTTGCAAGACACCGCTCTGATCATTATTCCTGCGCAGCCGTGCCGGTGCGGGTCGGCCCGACCCTCTCTTCGATGGCTGCGCGCACGTCATTGCGCAGCCCCAGCAGGAATCCGGCTTCGGCCAGCACGAACAGCGGGCCGATGGCCAGGCCCATCAGATCATCGACGAAGGCCGGCTTGCGGCCTTCGTAATAGTGGCCTAGGAACTGCAGCGCCCAGCCGATCACGAACAGTCCGATGCCGGCGGACAGCCAGTAGGCGATGGATTGCCAGGCCAGCCAATGGGCCAGCCACAGCATCCCGGCGAAGAGCACGCCCATGACCATGCCGTAGCGCAGGTCCAGCGCCGCGTAGTAGCCGATTGCGATCAGGCTCAGCAGCACCGCCGGCGACAGCGCGATCCCGTTGATCAGCAAGGCCGGGCGCGACAGCAGCACGGCGACGGCCAGCACGATCATCGGAATGCCGGCAAAGTGGGTGGCGATATTGCGCGTGTCACGGTGATAGCTGGCGTAATTGGCCAGCTGGTCGATCAGCGATTTCATCCCGGGCACCTGGTTTGCGATGTCCAGAGTCTAATCAATGTCAGCGGACAGGGCTCGGGGGCCGGTGAATGATGGCCAACGTGACCTACTCGTCGAGGCTCCAGCCGTGACCGTGATCGTGGGCTTGCCCGGCGATCAGCTTCTCGCGCACGGCCATCAGCGCGAAGCCGAGCAGGTTCTCGCCACGCCAGGCCCAGGGGTCTGCCGCGGCAGGATCGTTTTCGGCGAGTCCAATACCCCAGATCAGGTCTACCGGACTGGCTTCGACCAGAATCTGGTCGCCGGTACCCATCAGAAATGCCTCCAGCGCCGGGTTCTGCGCGAACTTGGCCAGATTGCCGGCGATCACGATGTCGACGCGGGCCTGGCTCCAACGATCCGCATCGAAGTTTCCGACCTCACGCCCCAGTGCCTTGGCGGCGGCGGGCGTTGGTGCCTGCAGGATCTGCTGGCGCTTGGCCGAATCGCCAAAGAAGCGCGCCTTCTCGGCCATCATGTAGTGCTCGGCACTGGGATAGGCCACCGAGTCGACCCGGAAACGCGCCGGATACCACTGGCTCAGGCAGCTCTTGCCCACGTCGCGATCCGCGGGTCCTTCGTGGCTCCAGAAATACAGGTGAGGGAAACGGACGCCGGCATGGATCTGGCGTTTGAGTTCGTCGAGGCTAAGGGCGGCTTGCATGGATGGATGATCGCCGATCCGACGGGCCTTCGTTCCTCTTCATGAGCCCATATCGTAAGTTGTTGATGCGTCATTGCGAGGAGCGCAGCGACGAAGCAATCCAGGGTAGCGCCGCACATCCCCGGATTGCTTCCCCCGGATCAAGTCCGGGGTCGCAATGACGCCGGGGGGGTCATGGCCGGCGTGCAGCGTCGGGCCGAAACAGGCGGCTCGCAATGACGCATCAAGAAACTTTGGACAGGGGCCTATGGGTGGTTGCGACGAATCAACTCCTGCCACCGTATAGCTGACCATGAACCCGCCATTCGCCCACGACCATGACTCCGAACAAACCTGGCTGGCACAAGCCAGGGGCGGTGATCACGCCGCCTTTGCCGCGCTGTATTTGCGCCACTCGGCGGCGGTGTTCAGCTTGGCACTGCGTTTGAGCGGGTGCCGCAGCCAGGCCGAAGATCTGACCCAGGAGACCTTTCTGCGGGCGCTCCGAGGTCTGGCCGGATTCCGCGACGGCGCAGCTCTGGGGCCCTGGCTGAAACGCATCACCGCCAATCTGGCCATCGATCAGCAGCGCCGCGAGCGCCCGACCGTGGAACTGGACGAGATTCCTGAGCTGCCGGCAGACGGCGATGACCGCGGACGCGCGCTGGACCTGGCGGCCGCCATGGCCGAACTCTCGCCAATGGCCCGCAGCGTGCTGTGGCTGACCCTGATGGAAGGCTGGTCGCACAAGGAACTCGCCGAGCGCTATGGGCGCAGCGAGAGCTGGTCAAAGTCGCTGTTGTCGCGGGCTGTGGCCCGATTGAAATTGAACGCCGAGGTATTCGAATGAGCACGGAATCCGAGCTGCACGCGCTGCGTCAGCGTCTGGCGCAGTTGCCCGAGGAATCGCCGCCGCCCTCCGTGTGGCTGGCCCTGCAGGCCGCCCACGTAGCCGAGTTCAAGCCGCAACGGCGACCGCGGGCGCGCTGGCCCTATGCGATGGCGGCAGCGCTGATGCTGGCGGCGGTGCCGGTGCTGCTCTGGCATCAGCCTGCAACGCTTCCGCAAGCCACGCAGTCCTTACCGCCGGAGCCCACCTACCAGACCACCGCCCTGCGGGCGCTCGATCGCGAACTGCAGCGGCGGGTACTGGATGGCGCCAGCGACGCCGAGCTGGCGCCACTGTGGCAACAGCGTGAGCAGATCCTGCGCGGGCAAGAACTGCCGGTTCCGGAAACACCCCGCCACACCACTGTTCGCATCTAGGAGATAGCCATGAATACCCAACTAAGACTCATCAGCTGCGCCCTGGCCATGGCCCATTTCGGCGCACACGCCCAGAGTGACGCGCGCGGTGCCCTGGAATCGGAGCTGGGCCGAGCGGTCGACGACGCCATCGCCGATACCGTGGTGCGCAGCGGCGCACCTGGAGAGCCGCTCGCCATCAGCCATCCCGAGCAGCAGCGCTTCGAACTTGGCGCCGTGCTCGATGTGCGCAGCACCGCACCGGAGGGACTGATCGTGTTGGCGCTGACCCCGGGTGGTGCGGGCGAGCGCATGGGCCTGGCCGTGGGCGATCAGATCGTCGACATCAATGGCTATTCCATGGTCGAGGCCGACGGTCTGGTGGCACGTCTGAAGGAGGCGCTGGCCAGTGATGACGGGCAGGTGCAGATGACCTTGCTGCGCGGCAAACAGCCCCTGATCGTGAATGGCGCGGCTGATCTGATCCGGATTCCGGCCTATACCCTGACCGTGGCGGCGGCAGCCGCTGACCAACCCAGCGGCTGCGGCTTTGTCAGCGGGGGCGCCAAGACCTATGGCGGCGTCGCCAAGGTCGACATTCTGGAAGTGGATGGCAAGCCCGCGCCCACCGATCTGATAGGCCGACTGACCTTGCCCGCGGGGCAATACGTGCTGACGCTGCGGACGCGTCCGCGCCTGGGCATGCTGCAGGAATCTCGCCTTCAGGAGGTTCGGACCCGGCTTGGGGAAACCGCGATGGCGCCAGAAGACCAGCTGAACAAGCCGGACCCAGGCATGCCGCGAGATCCTGAAGGCGCACGTGTCAGCCGCACCGATCGCGCCCTGTTGACGATGAAACTGGTGGTGCGAGCCGACACCAGCTACCAACTCGGCGCTCGTGCGCGAGAAGGCGAGCTGGGCATGGAAGCCTTCGTCTACAGTGAATCGGCGCGCAGTTGTCGGTAGGCGCGAAAGAGCGCCACGAGATTGCGGTCAGTTGGTGCAGAAGGTGGCGATTGGCGGTTGGAGATCAGGGCGCCGGGATGACGGTGGAGGTTCATGGCTTGTGGGCATTTCACCAAGGGAAAAGGTGGCTCTCCATAAACCCATGCCGCACGTCATTGATTTACTTGAATGGCAGCGACTACGGAAAGCTGAGCAGCGGGCGGCGGCTGTGGAGGGCGCCGCGCTGCGGCGCCGCTTTGCGTACTGTGCAGATCAAGAGCGGCCGCGCGATCTGGACCTACCAAAGCGCCTCACTCCGCGTCATGGCGACCCCGGACTTGATCCGGGAGAAGCAATCCAGAGGCGGGCCGACATGCACTGGATTGCTTCGTCACTTTGTTCCTCTCCATGAACCCATATCGCAAGTTGTTGATTTGCTGTTGTAGGTCACGTTGCTCGCGTAGCGAGCTACGTGACGCAATTCGATGTCACGTAGTCCGCTGACGCGGACAACATGACCTACGACACCGGGTTCATGGCCCGTGCGCAGTGTTGGGCCGAAACAGGTGGATCGCAATGACGCATTCGCACCTTGTGCTCGCCGCTCTCGCTACCGTCCGTCGGCTGGAACTGCCGTCTTCGCAGATGAATACGTTTGCAAATTCCGCCCGGGTTCAGCTTTCTGGCACTGAGTGGCGTGTAATTGCGCCACACCGCAACGACGGGGCGTGAAAGCCCCGGTGGCTTTGGGGAAAGCTCGGCTTTCAGGGCCGCGGTGAAGACTCTGACGTTTCCTGGGGAGGAATCACGTGACTGTACTGAAGCTGCGCCACGCCGGCGCCGTGCGCCTGTGCCTGTCTGTTTTGCTGCTGCTGTGCGCGCTCGGCGCCACGCTGGCCTCGGCCGCGATCAACACCCACAACCTGGGCGCCAGATACGACGCCAGCCAGGCCAACATCAGCTTCCGTGTCTATTCCTCGCGCGCCACGCGCATCGAGGTGTGGCTGTACAAGACACCCTCAGGTGCGCAGGAAGTGGTCAAATATGTGTTGACCAAGGATGCCGCCACCCAGGTCTGGTCGAAGACCGTGTCGGTGGCGACGTTGAAGAACAGCTATGGCCTGACCGGCACCGTCTACTACGGCTACCGCGCCTGGGGCCCGAACTGGACCTACAGCAGCACCTGGAAGAAGGGCACCGGCACCGGTTTCATCAGCGATGTGGACAACAGCGGCAATCGCTTCAATCCCAACAAGCTGCTGCTCGATCCCTACGCGCTGGAGATGAGCCAGGATCCGAACACGCCCAGCTGCACCGACGGCACCATCTACGCCAGCGGCGCCAGTCATCGCAACAAGGACAGCGGCGCCTGCGCCCCCAAGGGCATCGTGCTGGCGCCGATCAGCGTGTCCACCGGCACCAAGCCCACCCGTGCGCTGAAGGACGAGGTGGTCTACGAGGTCCATGTCCGTGGTCTGACCAAGAATGATTCCAGCGTGCCGGCCGCACTGCGCGGCACCTATGCCGGCGCGGCGCAAAAGGCCGGCTACCTCGCCAGCCTGGGCGTCACCGCCGTCGAATTCCTGCCGGTGCAGGAGACCCAGAACGACACCAATGACGTCGATCCCAACTCGACCGCTGGCGACAACTACTGGGGCTACATGACCCTGAACTATTTTGCCCCGGATCGCCGCTACTCTTCGGACAAAACGGCAGGCGGCCCGACCCGTGAATGGCGGGCCATGGTCAAGGCCTTTCACGACGTCGGCATCAAGGTCTACATCGATGTGGTCTACAACCACACCGGCGAAGGCGGCGCCTGGGGCGGCAGCGATGGCCTCACGGTGTACAACATCCAATCCTGGCGCGGTCTGGACAATCCCACGTACTACTCGCTGACCAGCGATCTCAAGTACTCCTGGGACAACACCGGCGTCGGTGGCAACTACAACACCCGCAATCCCATCGCCCAGAACCTGATCATCGACTCGCTGGCCTACTGGCGTGACAGCCTGGGCGTGGATGGCTTCCGCTATGACCTCGCGTCGGTGCTGGGCAATACCTGTCAGCACGGCTGCTTCAATTTCGACAAGATGGACGCCGGCAACGCGCTCAATCGCATCGTCAACGAACTGCCGCCGCGCGCGGCTGGCGGCGGCAGCGGCGTGGATCACATCGCCGAGCCCTGGGCCATCGGCGGCAATTCCTATCAGGTCGGCGGCTTTCCCTCGGGCTGGGCCGAGTGGAACGGCAAGTACCGCGACGCCCTGCGCAAGAAACAGAACCAGATGGGCGTGGAAGCAGTATCCCCGGGCGAAATGGCCTCGCGTTTTGCCGGCTCATCGGATCTGTATGGAGACGACGGCCGCAAGCCCTGGCATTCGGTCAATTTCATGGTCGCCCACGACGGTTTCACGCTGCGCGATCTGTACGCCTACAACAGCAAGCAGAACAACCAGCCCTGGCCCTTCGGACCCTCCGACGGCGGCGACGACAACAATCACAGCTGGGACCAGGCCGGCATTGCCGCCGACCAGCGCAAGGCCGCCCGCACCGGTCTGGCCTTCATGATGCTCAGCGCCGGCGTGCCGATGATCACCGGTGGCGACGAGATGCTGCGCACCCAGTTCGGCAACAACAATGTCTACAACCTCGATTCCGCCGCCAACTGGCTGGACTGGTCGCTGGATGCCAATGAAAGCAACCATCGGACCTATACCAGCCGATTGATCGCCTTCCGCAAGGCCCATCCGGCGCTGCGGCCGCTGAATTTCTATTCGGCCAGCGACACCAACGGCAACGTCATGGAGCAGCTGCGCTGGTTCAAACCCGACGGCGGCGTCGCCGACGCCAGCTATTTCAACAACGTCAACAACCACGCCCTTGCCTGGCGCATCGATGGCAGCGAATTCGGCGATTCCGCCAGCGCCATCTACGTCGCCTATAACGGCTGGTCGGGCATGGTGAACTTCACCTTGCCCTGGCCCGGTGCCGGCAAGCAGTGGTATCGCGTCACCGACACCGCCACCTGGAACGAAGGTCCGAACGCCGTGGCGGTGCCGGGCTCGGAAGCCTTCATCGGCGGCGAGTGGACGGTGTACGGTGTGCAGGGGCGTTCGCTGCTGCTGCTGATCGCGAAGTAGCCTGGCCTCGAAGCGCGTTCGCGCGGCGTCTGCCGCGCGCTCTCCGAACGCCTGGTAATCATCAGAGGGGCAGGCCAGAGACACTCTGCACCATTGGCGGATCGGACTTCGCGCCCCTGCATGACCAGGAACCACCCGAGCCCTGGGCCGGAACAGCCGGTTGATCTTCGCATGATCAACAACCGTGCCAGATGCTTGGGTCGGGCTGCTCCCGCGAGGTACCATTGCCAGCTACAACCGTACCTTCGAACCTCGGGGAAAGTCATGCGTCTGAATCTGCTCGTTGCCGCCCTTCTGATCAGCGGATATGCCCAGGCCCAGGCCAGCCCCAGTTTCCAGTTCGAGCGCCCGTCGGGGACCGCAGCTGCAACCTTGCGGGTGGTATCCCCAAGCGGGAAGGTGATACAGCAACAATTCGCTGCCGGGCAGCGAGTGGAGATCCGGGCGCAACTGCCGGATGGTACGCAGCTCGCAGACGGTACCTACCAGTGGGAGCTTGGCTTCGCGCCGGTTGTGGATGCTGGCAGCCGCGACCAGTTGCAGTCTGCACGGCAGGACGGCGACTTCTCCGTTCCAGCGAACTGGCCGGCTGAAATTCCCCTGCGTTCCGGTGTGTTTTTCATTCAGGGCGGACAGTTTCAGCCCATGCTGGGCAGCGAATCGGATGTGGATTCGCCTTCAGTCGGTGGCAAGTCTGCCTCAGGTCCGACCCGCGAGGCGGGGAACAAGGATCAGGTGATCGCGGACGATCTGGTTGTCCAGGGCAGCATCTGTGCTGGCTTTGACTGCGTCAACAACGAGAACTTCGGCGCCGACACCCTGCGCCTGAAGGAAAACAACCTGCGCATTCATTTTGACGACACCTCCAGTACCGGTAGCTTTCCCAGCCGCGACTGGCGGATCACCGCCAACGACCAGACCAATGGCGGCGCCTCATACCTCGCCATCGACGACGTCACCGGCGGCACTACTCCGTTCAAAGTGACAGCGGGTGCGCCCAACAATTCGTTCTTCGTGGATTCTGCGGGGCGCACAGGTTTCCGCACCGCTACGCCCGTTGTGGATCTGCATCTTGTCACCGGAAATACCCCCACGCTTCGCCTTGAGCAGGGTACCAGCTCAGGTTTCTCAGCCCAGGTCTGGGATGTGGCGGGTAATGAGACGGCGTACTTCGTGCGCGATGTCACCAACGCGTCGCGGCTGCCCTTCCGTATCCGCCCGGGGGCGCCTACGAGTTCGATGGAAATTTCCGCCAGTGGCAACGTCGGCTTGGGGACGGCCAGTCCGGGGGCTGCGCTGAATGTCTTCCGTGCCGCGGATCCCGTGTCGGACCCGTGGTTGCTGATCGCGCGGTCCGACGATGGCGACCCCAACACGGAAGATCACCGTCTGGAGCTGGACAAGGATGGCAACCTCTTCGTCTCGGGTAGCGTGACCCAACTGTCCAGCCGCACCAGCAAGGGTGGTTTCGCGGCCATGGCTGGGGATGAGGTGCTTGCCCGACTGTCCTCCTTGCCGATCTGGACCTGGCATTACCTCACCGCCGACGACAACGATCGCCATATCGGGCCGGTGGCAGAAGATTTCTATGCTGCCTTCGGTTTTGGGCGTAGCGAACGCTCGCTGGCACCGGCCGACGTGGCGGGTGTGGCCCTGGCCGCTACCAAGGCGCTGCAATCCGAAGTCGCCGAGCGCGATCGCCGGATTGTCGAGCTGGAAGCGCGTCTGGCCCGACTGGAGGCCGCCCTGGAGCAGGTGGAAATCCGCACTCAGGCCCCGCGCTGAGGAGTGCCGACCATGTTCTGGCATCGTTGGAGCTTGATCGCAGGCCTGGTTGGGCTTGCCGCCGGATTCTCTCCGCAGGTCATGGCGCAGATCTATGGCCTGTCGTATGTGCGCGACAGCAGCAGCCTTGAGCTGGTCACCGTCGATGCCGGCAATGGCAGTCTAGGCACGGTGGGTCCGGGACTGCCCGGCTGTTGCCGCCTGGGTCTGGGCAGCAGCGCCCTCGACCTGGCCGGACAGTCGGTGTACGCCGTTGGACCGGATCCGTCGTCGGCCACCCATGAACTCCAGCTGCTCCGCTTTTCCACGGTGACTGGCGCCGGGGCAGTGGTGGGTAACCTGGGTACCAGCGATCGCGTGTTCGGCCTGGAACATGAAGTGTCCACGTCGCGCTTGATTGCGCTGCTGGCGAACCCGATGGGGGACGTGCGACTGGTCAGCATCAACAAGTCCTCGGGTGCTGCGACCGAGATCCACAGCGGGCTGGCGGATTGCTGCGTGCTGGAACCCGGGCTGGTCGCTCTCTCCGGTGGCAATCTGCTGGTCGTTGGACGTCTGCGCACCGAGACAGCAGGTACCCGTACCCTGTTCTCGCTCTCCACCAGCGGCAGCAATCTGGTCATCAGCACGAGCTTGCCGGCCGGTTCCAGCCTGGCTGCCCTCGCCGCAGCGTCGGGATCGGTTTACGGCTTGCTGCAGAGTTACAGCGGCAGCCCACGCGTAGCTGCGCTTCAACTGGTGCAGATTCAGGCAGGCGGCGGTCTGTCATCGATCGGTGCACCGCTGGCAGCTTGTTGCAGGGTTTCTCTGGACACAGCCACCATCGATGGGCAGCAACTGCGTGTGGTGGCTCGCGATCCTGCGCAGGGCGGCCTGTCGGTACTGTCCTTCTCACTGACAACGGGATCTGCCAGCTTCAGCACCGGAAAGCTGCCTGCAGACCGAATCGTGAATGCCTTGCTGGCCAGCGGTCAGCCCAGCGTGGTCCTGACCCAGAGCGGTGGTAGCACGCTGGTGACCGAGGGCGGGGCTACGGACAGTTATTCCCTGGTCCTGACGACCATTCCGAGTTCGCCCGTGACCATCACCATGACGCCCGACAGCCAGTTGAGCACGCTGCCGACGACACTCACCTTCACGGCCGGCGACTGGAACATTCCGCAGCAAGTGGTCGTTTCGGCGGTGGATGACCCGATCACCGAAGGACCGCACGCCGGTACCATCACCCATTCGGCGACCGGCGGTGGATATGACGGCGTAGCCATTCCCGACGTCACGGCGAGTATTGCTGACAACGATACCGCCACTCTGGCCATTTCGGATGTGAGTCAGGTGGAGGGCACCGGTGGCTCTTCAAGTTTCCAGTTCACCGTCACGCTGACTGGCTCTGTCGGCAGCGCGTTCACGGTGCCGGTGTCGAGTTCAGATGGCAGCGCAATGGCCGGGTCGGACTACACGGCGATCCCCGCCGGAACCAGCCTCGGCTTCACCGGAGCCGCGGGACAGACTCAAACGGCCACGGTTGCCGTGCAGGGCGACGCCATCGTGGAAGCCAATGAAACCTTCGCCGTGGTGCTGGGGGCGCCGAGCAATGCGCTGGTCAGTATCGCCGACGGGTCAGCCGACGGCACCATCGTGAACGATGACACTGCCACGGTTGCAATCGACAACGTCGTCGAGGCAGAGGGCGACAGCGGATCATCCAGCTATTCATTCGCCATCACGTTGACCGGCAATGTGCAGGACGGATTCACCCTGCCGTATCAGAGCATGGATGGAACCGCCACGGCGGGATCGGATTACACCTCGGTGGCCGGTACCCTGAATTTCACCGGCGCCAGCGGTCAGGTGCGCAACGTGCTGGTCGCGGTCAGTGGCGATACCACACCAGAGGCAGACGAGACCTTCTTCGTCGATCTCGGCACGGCGTCCGTCGTCGGCATCACGGCCGCCCCATCGCGTGGAACCGGCACCATCGTCAACGACGATCTGTTGGCTGACGTTTCAGTCAGCAACAGTAATGGGGTATCGGCATTGACTCCGGGCGACAGCACCATTTACTCGGTGGTGGTGAGCAACACCAGCAGCGTGGTCGATCTGCCGGCAGTGGCCATCGTCCAGAGCTTGTCGCCGGCACTCATCAACGTCACCTGGACGTGCGCGGGCACTGGCGGGGCCACCTGCCCAGCCAGCGGAAGCGGCGCTGTTTCGACGACGATTCCGATGCCGAAGGGTTCGAGTCTGAGCTATCAGGTCAGCGCAACGGTAGCGGATACGCTGCTGGACGCCATCGATGCCACTGTGACGGCCACCGTCCAGTCGCCCTACGGCGACCCCAATCTGGCCAACAACAGCGTTACCGACAGCGATCCCAGAGTTTGGGATTCTTTCGCCGACGGCTTCGAATAAGACTCGAGATCGCCGACAGGCCTGCTCAGGCTTGTCGGCGTGGCGCCGCTGGGAATTGGGGTTCAACCCGCGATTGGATCAGGGCGGTCCGAGCACTCAATCGCGGCCTGCGCAGGGCGCCGAAGCAAGAACGCGCATGTCGATGCTCCGGTATCAGCCGTTGGTCAGCTGGCGGTGCGCATGTTCGCATATCCAACCGTGGGGGTAGGTCACGTTGACCCGAAGGGTCTACGTGACAGCTGAGTCAGTCACGTAGTAGGCCGCCACGCGGTCCAGTTGAAGTCAATCGCTTGTGATGCGTTGGTTGAGAGTCCCACTCGCCCCTGGCGATGAGCTTGTTCGCACTTCGAACAGGGGGCAGGGGACCCACGTCGCGGCACGGTCAGATCATGCGTCGAGGTTGGACTCCTGCCCCTTGACCCAACATTTTGGGTGTTGTAAATCAACGGGTTGTGACGCGTTTGGTGGGCGCGGCATGGCGGGCGCCATGGGCTGCCGCTCGGGCTACTCGCCGAATGGTGTGCCGTAGGTGTCCCGTAGTTCCCGGATTCCACGCCGGGCGACCCCGCAAGGTCGCCCGGTCAGGTATTCAGCGGCATCAGCAACTCAGCGGCGTCGACTGGTCGCCAGCAGGCCACTCAGGCCTGCGAGTACGCCGAGTATCAGCAGGCCGAGTCCACCGAGCGCGGGAATCTCCTCGACGAGGAATCCGACCTGTACCGACACGCTGGACAGATTGTTGTCGTCCACCGGATCGGGTGTGCCGGACGTAGTGCTGGCGCTCACTGCCGAGGTTCCGGGCACATTGCTGTACGCGACCACCTGAAGAGTCCGGCTGCTCCCTGGTGCGGTCGCGCCGGACCAGCTGCAGCTGATGGCCCCGGAATTGCCCACTTGGGGAGTGCTGCAGGTCGCCGAGGCAGCCACAAGGCTGGAATAGCGGAAGTCAGGCGACAATGTCAGTGTGATCGACACATCCTGGGCATCGGAGGGCCCCTGGTTGAGGCTGCTTGCCGTGAAGGTCACCGGCACATTCAGCGTGACTTCCGCGGTTGAGGCACTGAGTGTGAGCAACAGATCGGCGCTGGCGATCACGTTGGTGCTGGTGGTCGCCGTGTTGTTGGCTGTGACCGGATCCTGCGAGCTGCTTGCCACGGTTGCCGAGGCGTTGATCGCGGTTCCAGCGATTACCGAGGGCGCCACGTTCAGCAGCAGATTCACGTTGCGCGATGAGCCGGGAGCCATGCTTCCTGCAAATGAGCACTGGATCGGTGAGCCTGCGCAGGATCCACCACCCGAGACGGAGCCGGAGGAGAAGCTGGTTCCCGCGGGCACTGCCATTGTCAGGCTCACGCCGGTGGCGACAGAGGGGCCGTCATTTCTGACCACAGCGGCGTAACTGATCTGGGTGCCAGCAGTGACCGGATCCGGGGTATCCGTCAGTGTAATCGTGAGATCGGTGCTGGCAACCACCTGAACCGTGGCGGTTGCCGTGTCGTTTCCGGCCTGTGGGTCCACGGTCAGGGTCGAAGCGATGGCCGTTGCCGTCAGCGGGCCGGAAACTGCCGGGTCAATGTCGACCACGATGGTGACCGCGCGCACGCCAGCCGACGGAGTCAAGCCAGTCCAGGTGCAGGTCACAGCGCTGGCAACGCTGCAACTGCCGCCCGTTCCCGGATTGGTCGATGCCAGCGTCGTGCCGGCGGGCAAGGGCAGGGTGACAGTAATGTCCTGAGCGTCCGCCGGCCCGCCATTGTTCACCGTGGCCAGGTAGCTGAGCTGGTTGCCTGCGCTGACCGGATCGGGGGATGCGGTCAGCGTGATGGACAAATCAGCTGTCGACACGACCGTGGTAGTGGTGCTCGCCGAATTGTTGCTGCCATCGGGATCGACAGTGGTAGATCCGGCGGTGGCGGTCGCAGTCAGAATGGTCTGATCCGGGATGGCCAGGGAAACATCGGCGACGACCGTGATGCTGCGACTGGTGCCGGCGCCGGGGTCTGTGGCGCCCGCCCAGCTACAGGAGACCGTTCCGTTGCTGCCTACGGCGGGGGTTGTGCAGCTGGCGCCAGCGCTGGAGGTCACCGACACGAAGTTGGTGTTTGCCGGCAGAGGCAGGGACAGACTCACATCCTGGGCACTGGAGGTTCCGAGATTGGTGACCGTCGCGACATAGGTGAGGGTGTTACCCACCACAACCGGATCGGGCGAGTCGGACAGTGTCACCGACAGATTGGCGGAGGGCACCAGAGTATCGCTATCGGTAGCGCTGTTGTTCCCGGGAACCGGGTCCGTGGCTCCAGCACCGGCCGTGACCGTGGCGGTATTCACGAGCGTACCCGTGGCCGCCGGATCCACGGTGCAAGTGGCAATGTAGGTGGCCGAAATGCCTACTGGCAGATTGACAGAATCAGCAATGTTGCCGCTCCCCGCGGACGTGCAGCTGCCGCCGCTTCCCGCCAGGCAGGTCCAGGAGCAGGTACCCAGGGCCGCAGGGAAGGTGTCCGCCACGCTTGCCGCCGTGGCAACGCTGGGGCCGCCGTTGCTGGCAACAATCGTGTAGATCACGCTGTTGCCCGGAATGGCGTTGCTGCTGCCATCGGTCTTGGTGATGGCAAGATCGGTCTGCGGTGTCAGGGTGTCGGTGTCGGTGGCGATGTTGTTGCCGGGGACCGGATCAGTGACCCCTGCCGGCGTGGACACGCTGGCCGAATTGCTGAGCGATCCGGTTGCCGTGGCCCTCACCGTGGCGCTGGCGACATAGGTAATCGAACTTCCGGCGGGCATGCTCACGGTATCCGCAATGCTGCCAGTGCCGGTGGCGCTGAAACCACTGGCCCCGCCGGTTGCAGTCGCCGTGTAGCTGACGCTGCTCAGCGCGGCTGGGAAGTTGTCGATGACCTGCACGCCCGGAATGTCGGAAGGACCGCTGGCCTGCACGGTGATGGTGTACACGATCGGCGTGCCCGGTACCGCCGAGGTCTGGCCATCCGTCTTGGTGATCGACAGGTCCGACTGCGGCGTCAGCGAAGTGCTGTCGCTGGCACTGTTGTTCGCCGGGTCTGGATCCAGCGCGGTGGTGGCGATGCCGGCGGAACTCTGCAAGGTGCCGGTCGCCCCGGCAGGAATGCTGCAGTTGGTGGTGTAGGTCACGCTGGCGCCGGCCGGCAAGCTGATGCCGGCATCGTTGAGATTGCCCGCGACCGGGCCCGGGTCATTGCCAATGGCGCCGCCGGCAGCCACCGATGTGGTGGTGCAGGCCGCAAGCGCCGGGGCGAATATGCTGCTGACCACCACGCCGGTCGCGGTCGCCCCGTTGAGGTTGCTGGCCACCGTTGTATAGCTGATCCCGGTGCCGGGCACCGCGGTCGTCACGCCATCGGAGATGCTGATCGCAACATCGGCGGCCTCGATCGCAAAGATCGTGGGATCGTCCTCACCAGCGTCACCAGCAAAGTTGTTGCCATTGGGATCCGGATCACTGCCCGAGTCCGACAGGTCGGAGGGGCCCTCGACACTGCTGATGGCAACCTGATTGGAATAGACGCCCAGGCCCAGGCCCAGGTCAGCAGGTGTCAATACCTGGACGACCAGGCGGAACTGCTCGGCCACACCCGGTCCTATCCGACCACCCGGGGCCAGCATCTGGCTAAGGCCTGAGCCGTTGAAGGAAGGATTGGCGACAAGCTCCCGCGGGGGGCTCACCAGGCTCAGCGGGGTAGCGATCTGGTAGTTGCCAGCGCCGAAGACACTGTCGAGATCCTCCACCAGGGAGATTTCGGTGAGCGGAGCGCTGCCCAGGTTCTCCACGAAATAGTCGAAAGTGATCAGCGCGCCATTCACGGTGGCCAGTTTGGCCACGCCGATGGCGGAGGAGGCGAAACTGATGATGCTGGGGTCACTCTCCCCGGCGTCGGACGGATTGCCGTTGCCGTTGGGGTCAGGGTCGATTCCGTCGTCCGAGAAGTCCGCCGCCAGGGTGCCGCTGGGGCCGTTGCCAAAGGCGGTGACTTGATTGGAGTACACGCCCAGACCCAGGCCCACATTGGACGGATTGATGATGGTGACGCTGAAGGAAATCTGGGCAGTGGCGCCAACACTGAGTGTGCCGCCTGCCAGCAGATCAAGACTGCCGCTGCCGTTGAATCCGGCGTTCAGGCTCAAGGTGCCGGGATCGACAGTGAATGCCGGTGCCGCGGCAATGCTGTAGTTGCCGGCACCGAAGACCTGGTCCAGATTGTCCAGCACGCTGACATTGCTCAGGGTGATGTTGCCCAGGTTCTCCAGGTACACATCGTAGGTGACCACATTGCCGGCGATACTGGCCTGCAAGGCGGCGCCGAGGATCGATTCCTCACCAATGATCGAGACGGTGAGGTCGTCCTCTCCCGGATCGCCCGCGTTGCCATTTCCGTTACTATCGACAACGATGCCATTGTCGGAGACATCGCTGACCGGTGTTCCAAAGATATCCGCGCCGGAGATGGACCATCCGGTTGGATAGATACCGAAACCGTTGCCCTGGTTGGTGACATTGGTGACGTTGAAAACGACGCGAATTCGTGCGCGTTCATGGCCCGCCAGCGATGAAGAATTGATCAGCGTTGGACTGAACAGGCCGTCGAAGTTGCTGTTCAGCACAATGGTCGCCGGGCCCTCCAGCAGGGCGGGAGCACTGCTGACGGAGAAATTGCCGAAACCGAAAACAGAGAGCAGCGAGTGGTTTGCCCCCAGGCTGCCAATGGTGGTGCTGCCAAGATTCTCGATGGTGTAGTCGTACGTGATCTGAGTGCCCGCCACAAAGGATTGCAGTGCGATGCCGACGCCCGATCCGGTCACCGCGATCGTCGTGGGATCATTTTCGTTGTTGCCGGAAGGGTCGCCATTGTTGTTGGGATCCGGATTGGTGCCTTCGTCCGATAGATCCGTGAACGACAGACCACCCGGATCGACACTCGTGACGCTGGCCTGATTCCGGTAAACGCCAAAGCCAAAACCCTGGGCATTGCTGATGGTGGTGACGTCGACGACGAACTGGATCTGGGCCGTGTCACCGCTGGCCAGGGTACTACCCGCGCTCAGCAGATTGGTTTGACTGCTGCCGTCATACCCGGCGTTCAGCGTCAGGGTGCCCGGATCATCAATGAAGCTGGGCGGAGTGATGAGCGCGTAGTTGCCAGCGCCGAACACGGCGTCCAGATCGTCGACCAGATCGATGTTGCCCGTGGCGCTGCCGAGGTTCTCCAGGTACAAGTTGATGGTGACCTGACTTCCCGATATCACTGCGGTCTTGGCGACGCCAGTGATCGCGGTGGGCGGCATGTTGACCGGCGTGACGCTGACATTGTCGTTGGGGTTCCCGTTGCCATCCGGATCCGGATCAGTGCCCAAGACCGAAGCGTCGGACACGACGACGCCATTGGGAAGCGTGGCGATTCCGGTGGCCTGGTTTCGGTAGTTGCCCAAGCCAAAACCGCGATTGACCACATTCAGAACCGCAATCTGGAAGCGGATCTGCGCCGTGGCGCCGACGGCGAGCGTGCTGGCAGGCGAGAGGATGTCTGTTTCGCTGGAGCCGTCAAAGGCGCTGTTCAGTACCAGTGTGCCGGGATCGGTGATCAGAGTGGGGGGCGCAACGATGCTGTAGTTGCCGGCACCAAAGACGGAGTCGAGATCATCGGGCAGCGACAGCGAATTGAGCGTACTCGTTCCAAAGGCCTCCAGATACAGATCGAAGGTGGCCAGATTTCCAGCCACGGCGGCGGTCTTCGCCACACCGATGGCCGATCGGTTGGCCAGATTGATCACCGAGATCACCAAATTGTCGCTCGGGTCGTCGTTGCCATCGGGGTCCGGGTCCGGTCCGTCGGTCGAAATGTCGCTGACCGAGTTCATCGCCGGATCCGTGCCGGTCACCGTGACCTGGTTTTGATAGATGCCCAGACCTAATCCCTGGTCCGTCAGGTTGTTGACCCGAGTCCAGATTTCGAAGATGACGTACTCGTCAGGCGCCAGCGAGCTTCCGGCCGAGAGCAGCGCGGTATTGGTGTTGCCGTCAAACGCGGCGTTGTAGTTCAGGCTGCCCTCGCCGGCCAATTGATTCGGATCAACGAGGTGGGTGTAGTTGCCGGTACCGTAAACCACATTCAGGTCTTCGGTGATGCTGATGTTGGAAATGACCTGATCGCCGTAGTTGCCCACCCGAAAACGTGCCTTCACGATCGGATTGCCGCCCGAAAGGCCGCCGAAGATCAGTTGCTTGCTGATGCCGATGTGGGCACCTGGTGCTCGTGTGGCCTTCGTCTCAGCCGCCCCGGCATGGCCAGGAACAGTGGCAGCAGCGAGAAGGATCGCGGCCAGGACAAATTTTCTTGGATCCATCAGCAAACCCTCTTGTCGCTTGCGTCGTGCCAGTTCCCCGGTGACCCGATGTGCGTTTAGGCGCTGCCGGCAATCTCGGGAATCGGATGGATACGCTGGGCGCTGCGCAAGCTGCGCAGGCCGCGTTGATCAACGCAAAGTCTAGCTCAGACTGGCCGGCTGAGGCCGACCCGATACGCCCGGTCGCATCGATGTTTCAGTTCGACACTGCGACCGGGCGTTGACTATGGTCTGTTGCGGAGAGGTTTCGTGCAGGTTGGCGACCCTTGGAGCCGTCGCTGGGCACGGCGCAACTCAGAAATCCCAGCGACACCCGAGGTAATAGAACAGGATGTTGTTGCGTTCGCTGACCAGGGCGGCGTCGCTGCGGGAGCGTTCGTAGGCGATCTCGCCTTCGAGCGAAAAGTGCTCACGCCATTGGAACAGTGCGCGCAATGTCGGCGCCAGGCGGGTCAGGCTCGAACCGCTGGCGTTGTCCTGCTGGTACCAGCGGATGGCTGGTTCGAGCGTCCAGCGTGAGCCGAAACGAAAACGCGAATTCAGCGCAAACAGCCTGCCGTCGTAGGCGTCTGCACTGAGCTGACTGGCGGTCATGGTAATCACGCCGCTGTCGCCAAAGATTCCGGTGCCGATGGCCTGCAGCGTAGTCGTGTAGACATTGCCAGTGCCTGGCTGCGGCGGAATGTCGCCGGCACCCTCCGTGCCCGTGAGTGAGGACAGGCGAAATTCGGCACCCAGTTGCCAGCGATCGCTGACGGGGTAGGTGATCCCCGCCAGCGCGACCTTGGAGACGGGCGTCAGGCCCAGCGCCTGCAACTGCAGCTCAGTGCTGCTCTGACTGTCGAGCAGATCTGCCAGGGTGCGTGTGGGATCCGCCAGCAGCGCGTTTGATACCTGCAGCGTCGGAGTGCGCCGATAGTCGTAGAGAAAATTGAAGACGCCGCCGCTGCCGAACTGGTAGGAGCCCTGCACCGAAGCCACATTGAGTTGATCGAACTGGATATCGTAATCGACCAGCCCGAACACGCTGGTCAGATCCTTGAAGTAGCGAAGCTCGGTGCCGACGGCGAGACGATCGGTGATGCCGTCCACGGCCTGACGCACGGCGAAGAAGCCCAGACCCAATCCTTCGATCGGGGTGTCGCCATCCACCGTCAAGGCCGCAAAGCTCGGGCGATTGCCCAGACCATCCTGGGCCGGTACGCCGGCAATCGCGCCGATTCGCCATTTCTCGGTCACGCCCCAACTGGCGCTGGCGCCATCAAACCGCCCCAATACGCTGCCGCTGGTGGAACTCTGGCGACCCAAGCGCGCGCCGATGCGCTGCGGCTGGTATCGAAAATCACCGTACAAGGCGGTCAGTCGATTCTCATTGGCCTGCTGATCGAGAAAGCTCAAGGTACCGATGTTTCTCAGCACGAAGCGGTTGTCCCAGTCGCCGCCACGCAAGCGCACATTGGCGTCCAGATTCGTGACCAGAGCCGATTGGTCTGTCTGCGACAGCGTCTGAGTGTCGATCGTGGTGGCATTGGTGGCCGGTGTGATGATGATGTTGTCGGTGCGAATGCGCGAATTGCCGCCGTAGTAGAAGGCCGACAGGCTGCCCCAGGTCAGCGTCTGGCTCGGCCGCGGCGCTCGTCCACCGGCCACTGCCTGGGCTTCGGGCAGGTTCAGGCCGGCGAGGCGAGCGCGCACGCGTTCAGCGCCCGGTCCCTCCGGATAGAGCTTGAGGTACAGCTGGTACTCGGCGCGCGCGCGATCAATGCCGCCCAGGGCCTCGCGTACCTGACCGATCAGTTCCTGGGCTTCCTGAGAAGCATCGTTCGGCGGCAGGTTGAGGATGCGATTCAGAGAAGCGACGGCGGCGTCATAGCGCTGCGCCGCCATCTCTGACTTGGCCTGGGCGAGTATGGCCGCAGGTTCGTTGGCCACCGCGACAGACGGAGGCACCGTTTCCGGCGGCACGGTCTCCGACTTCAGGATCAGCACGATGGAACGATTGTCCTCCGCCTGTCCCACGCGGATGAGTTCCACCGGGCTCTCGAAGTTGACGTCCAGGCGGCGCGCCGGAACGCCGCCCTGCGGCGCCAGATAGCGCACTTCGAAGCCCGGCAGATCATGCCCCGGGGGCGAGTTGCGGGTGTCCTCGAACACACCATCGTCCTCACTGGCGCCGGTCACCTGCAGAAAGATCTGGACCGACTGACTCGAGTTGTCGACCACATGGCGCTGATACCGAACCTGGGTGGCAAAGCGGACCGTGATCCGGGACTCGCCACCGGCGCCTGCAACCTCGATGTCATCGAGAGACTGCGCGCGGATCCCGGGTGCGGCGATCAGCCCCCACCCCAGCAGCAGACAGAGCATTGCATGTCGAAAGCTCATCGGTGTTTCCCCTGTAGTAGGCGCGCCTCAGTCCCAGCCGCCGTCGGTGGAACGATGGTGGGAGCTGCGGAGCTGCTGGATCGTGGTGAAGCTGGAATCGGTGTAGATGTGACAACTGCCGGTGCAGTCCTGAAGCTCGCCAACGGTGTAGTAGATGCGTGGCGAATTGACCTTGCGGTGCTCGTCGGCCTGGAAATGGTTGGCGTGGCAGGCAGCGCAGTTGGGCTGGTACGCCGGGAACTGGAAGGCAATCACTTCGTTGTTGTTGCGGTGGCAGTCATTGCATTCCATGCCCGAGCGGTGTGCGCGATAGGCAATCGAGGTGTGCGAATAGCTCAGCAGCGGCAGCCAGGAACTGGTCCGGTGACAGCTGTCGCAGGAGCGACTGGTGATGAAGTGATTGCCGGGTTTGCCGGTCGCGCTACTGCCGTTGTGACAGCTGTTGCAGGTTCCGGGCGCCACGCTGGAATGACTGAAGGTGGATGGCAGCCAGGCGGTCGTGCGGTGGCACACATCGCAGGATTGGGTGGTCGGTAGATGGTTGGACGGCTTGCCGGTGGCGGTGCTTCCGTTGTGGCAGGTGGCACAGCCCCCGGGGGCTACGCCACTGTGATTGAAGCTCGCTGGTACCCAGGCATTGGTGTTGTGGCAGCTATCGCAGGATTGCGTGGTGGGAATATGGGTTGCCGGCTTCCCGGCGGCCGTACTGCCGTTGTGGCAGGTGGCGCAGGCGCCCGGCGTGACACCACTGTGGTTGAAGCTGGCCGGTATCCAGGCGTTGACCGAGTGACAGCTGTCGCAGGCCGCCGTGGTCGGAATATGCGTGGCCGGTTTACCCGTAGCGAAGGCGCCGTTGTGGCAGCTGACACAGGCGCCAGGCGTGACACCGCTGTGGTTGAAGGTCGATGGCAACCAGGCCGTGGTGCGATGGCAGGCATCGCAGGACTGCGTGGTAGGAATGTGATTGCCGGGTTTTCCGGTCGCCGTGCTGCCGTTGTGACAGCTGGCGCAGGCACCCGGGCTGACGCCGTTGTGATTGAAGTTCGCCGGCACCCAGGCATTGATGGAATGACAGGTATCGCAGGACTGCGTCGTCGGCACATGGGTCGGCGGCTTGCCGGTGGCGAACGCACCGTTGTGACAGCTGACGCAGGCGCCCGGGCTGACGCTGCTGTGATTGAAGGTCGAGGGCAGCCAGGCGGTGGTGCGATGGCAGGCATCGCAGGATTGGGTCGTCGGGATGTGGTTGCCGGGTTTTCCGGTCGCCGTGCTGCCGTTGTGGCAGCTGGCGCAGGCACCCGGGCTGACGCCGCTGTGGTTGAAGTTGGCGGGCGTCCAGGCCGACGTCTGGTGACAAGCATCGCAGGACTGTGTGGTGGGGATGTGTGTGGCCGGCTTGCCGGCGGCAAAGCTGCCGTTGTGGCAGCTCGCACAGGCGCCGGGCGTCACGCCGCTGTGGTTGAAGGTCGAGGGCAGCCAGGCAGTCGTGCGGTGGCAGGCATCGCAGGACTGGGTGGTCGGGATGTGGTTGCCGGGCTTGCCGGCGGCTGTGCTGCCGTTGTGGCAACTGGCGCAGGTGCCTGGATTGACGCCGGTGTGAGTAAAGGTCGCCGGGGTCCAGCCATTGGTCCGATGACAGACGTCACAGGACTGCGACGTGGCGATGTGGGTGCTGGGTTTGCCGGTGGCATTGTTGCCGTTGTGGCAACTGGCGCAGCTGCCGGCCGTCACCGAGCTGTGGTTGAAGATGGACGGCAACCACGCCGTATTGCGATGGCAGGCGTCGCAGGAGGCGGTGGTGGGAATGTGATTGGCCGGCTTGCCCAGGGCTGTGCTGCCGTTGTGGCAGGTCGCGCAGGTACCCGCGGCAACGCCATTGTGGCTGAAGGTCGCGGGCGTCCAGCCGCTGCTGCGATGGCAGACATCGCAGGACTGGCTGGTCGGAACGTGATTGGCGCTCTTGCCGCTGGCGATGTTGCCGTTGTGGCAGGTCGCGCAGGTACCCGCGGCAACGCCATTGTGGCTGAAGGTTGCGGGCGTCCAGCCGCTGCTGCGATGGCAGACATCGCAGGACTGGCTGGTCGGAACGTGATTGGCGCTCTTGCCGCTGGCGTTGGTGCCGTTGTGGCAGGTCGCGCAGCTGCCCGCAGCGATGCCGTTGTGGTTGAAGGTGGCGGGCGTCCAGCCATTGCTGCGATGGCAGACATCGCAGGACTGGCTGGTGCTGATGTGGTTGGCGGGTTTGCCAGCGGCGCCGTTGCCGTTGTGGCAGGTGGAGCAGGTTCCGGCGCTGACTTGACTGTGATCGAAGAGCGCTGGCGACCAGGCATTGCTGCGATGGCAACTGTCGCAACTCAGCGAGGTGGTCGGATGGCTTGCCGACTTTCCGGCTGCGGTTACACCGTTATGACAACTGGCGCAGCTGCCTCTGGCCACTTCCGCATGGGAGAAGCGGGCGGGCGACCAGGCGTCACTGCGGTGACAGCTGTCGCAGCTGGCACCACGGACCGGCACATGCTGAGTCGGCAGTTTGCTGGTCTGAAAGCGACTGCCCTGGCTGTGACAGGTGGCACAGACCTTGGGTGTGCCTTTCAGCACGCCGTTCAGATGGCAGCTTTCGCATTTGGCCTCGCGGTGCCGGCCGGTCAGGGCAAAGCCGGTGGCCAGATGATCGAATCCGGGGTCGACCTCGGCGGCGTGCGCCGGAATGGCCGCCAGCGTCACCGCAATCAACAGCACCACCCAGAGCCATAGATGCCTGGAGACGATCGGCTGCAGGGTTTCCCCGGTCTCTCCAGTGATCGACGATGCTGGCCCACGGCTCTGCAGGGCGTTTGGGGCATTCGTTGGACGCTTGGCGTTCATGGTGTCTGTCCGGAAACTCGGGGAGTGACCTCGCTGAACGAAGTCGTGGTGTGGCAACGGGCACAGCGGCGACCGAAGCCGCCGTCGTGAACATCGTCCTGCGCGTGGCAGCTGGCGCATTGCCGCGACAGCGTCGGGCCAGTGCCGGGGCGGTGGCAGCTGGCACAGCGCGCGCGCTCATGGGCGCCGCTGAGGGCAAATGCGGTACTGCCATGGTCGAAATCCCAGATCTGCCAGTCCCGTGCGACGTGACAGCGTCCGCAGTCCGCGCCGTAGCGGCCGGCATGGGCATCGTCCTTGCGGTGACAGCTGCTGCAGGCGCTGTCGGTATCGGCAAACAGCTGGGTGCGATGGCAGTCGCCGCAGGCCACCTGCCGATGGCCGCCGATCAGCGGAAAGCCGCCCAGATCGTGGTTGTGGGTGGAGGTCTTCCAGTCCTGTTCCCGATGGCAGTTGCCGCACTGCCGGCCGAGTCGGGTCTGATGGACGTCGTCGTCCACATGACAGTCGATACACTGGCTGCCGGGCTTGGCCGCCGTCACCGCTTCTACGTGGCAGGCCTCGCATCTGGCCTTGCGATGGCTGCCGCGCAAGGCGAATGCAGTAGCCCTGTCGTGGTCAAACAGACTGGTCTTCCAGTCGCGGGCATCGTGACAGTCGCCGCACTGAAGGCCGTTGCGACCCTGATGGCTGTCATCCTGGCGGTGGCAATCGACGCACTCCATGCGGGTGTCACGGAAGTGGGTGGCATCCACGTGGCAGGCCTTGCAGTCGCTGCGCAGATGCCCGCCAACCAGGGTAAAGCGCGTGCGTGAGTGATCGAAGCCGGGTGCTTGTTGCCATCGGCGGCTGTCATGGCAACTGTCGCAGCGATCACCCAGGGTGCCGCGATGGCGATCATCCGCGGCGTGGCAGCCCTTGCAGGTATTCGGTGCGCCGCGGTAGTCGCCCCTGGTCTTGTGGCAATCGCCACAGCTGGCCTCCGCGTGTTTCCCGAGGAGCGCAAAGCCGGTTTGCTGGTGATCAAATCGCGCCGTCTTCCAGTCGCTCTCGACATGGCACTGCGCGCAGTCTTCTCCCATCGAGCCGCGATGTGGATCGTCCTGCTGGTGACAGCTTGTGCAGTCGTGGGCCAGTCGTTTGCTGACTGCACTGTCGACATGACACAGCCCGCACTCGACCCTGGCATGCGCGCCAAGCAGCGTGAACCCGGTGAGTGCATGGTCGAAGTGGGTGGTGGTTTTCCAGCCCCCCGTGCTGTGGCAATCGCCACAGCCATCGCCAAGTTCTGACTGATGACGGTTGTCCTGGCGATGGCAGGACACACAACTGGAGTTCGCCTCGCGATGTTTCTTGCCGGCGACGTGACATCCGCTGCATTGCGCTACCTTGTGTTTGCCGGTGAGCGCAAAATCGGTGAGTGCATGGTCGAAGTTGCTCTGATCAAGCCTGACGATGCTTGCGCCCACGCCCAGATGTTCGCTATGGCAGTCGACGCAGCGCTGACTCGACTGGCGCCCGTGCAGACCGCGCTTCACCTTGAGCTCGCTGGCGATTTCCTTGTGGCAGTCCAGGCACAGCTGCGGCTGCTGTTCCTTGTCGAAGGAAGAGTGACAGCGTTCGCACTCCGCCTCGTAGGGCTGATGGCCCTGGATCACCTTGCCGGGCATCAGCGCGCGCTCCAGCAGGCCCGCTTCGGCGCTTCCGCCCACCAGTCCGATGGCGAGCAACATCAGCCGCAAGCCTTGCTGAAGTCGGCGGAAAATCGGACGCAGGTCACACTTTCCGATTGACGATCGGTTTTTTCCGGCAGTGAGGGAGTGGGCATGGGCAGGCATCAGTACATGTGCACGGCCAGCACATGAAAACCGGCGGTCAGCGCCAGGATCAGCACCAGTGGCAGATGTGCCACATGCCACAGCGAGAACAGTCGCTCCACCGCGCCGAATCTTGCCGCGGCACAGGCTGCCTGCAGATATTGCTGCAGCAGTGTGGTCAGTCGCTGCAGATCGGCAGGATCCACTCGGCCATGGTTGCGCAGGACGTCGGCTACGCAGATCTTCCAGGTAGACCGCGCCTGCCAGGGTAGCGACAGCTGCTGCCAGGGCGCTGCCAGTCCGCGACGTCCGGTGTCGGCGGCAAGCCGTGCAAATGCGGCCAAGGCCGCATGAGCCCGACTGTGTTGATCCAGCATCGGCGCCGCGGCCTCCAGCGCAGCCGCGGCCTCCGAGCGCAATTCGCCGGCACTGCGCTGGCGGCCATACAGACCGCGATGCAACTGTGCATACAGGAAGCGGCCGACGATCCCGCTGCTGGCAACGACTACCATCGACCAGAAGGCCACCTTGGCATTCAATGATCCCAGCGAGAGCTTGCAGTGCAGGAGGATCAGCACTGGCCCTGCAATACCGAGCACCATGTGGCCGGAAAACCAGTAGCGCAGACGGCCCAGCGGGAGATAGCGGTCCAATCGTTTGCGCAGCGGATACAGCAACAGGGCCAGCATGGCGCTGCCACCAGCTACGCCCAACCAGTACGCCAGTTCCGAATCGAGGTCATAGGCATCGGTTTGGGCGCCATACAGCACCAGCAAGCAGAGGCCCGTCCAGAGCAGAACATGGCGCCAAAGCCCCGCGGGCGCTCGGGTGGCAGCTGCTGGCGTCGCCGGTTTCGGCGGCAGGTGCGGCCCGACGGCTTGCGCGCGCGCACTCATCGCATCTGTCCTTTGCAAAAGCGATGCAGTCCGATCGATCGATTGCGCAATCGCAACAATCTTCGGGGGCGAGCTTGGCTAGAGTCGGGGCCATGACTGATGCCGATCTGATGCTCTCCTTGATTTACGCGGGGCTCGTGCTGGCCGCCGTGCTTTCCTATTCGTGGCTGCGGCGTCGCGCCGAGATTGCCAGCCGGCGCAGTCTGGCGGACTCGGAAGAGGCCGGACTCACCGAGGCACCGTCGCTGCATCCGGTCGTGGATCCAGCCATCTGCATCGGTTCCGGCGGTTGTGTCCGCGCCTGCCCGGAAAAGGCGATCGGAATCGTGGATGGCAAGGCCGTGCTGGTCAGCCCGGCAGCCTGCATTGGCCATGGGGCCTGCGCCGCGGCCTGTCCGGTGGAGGCCATTAGCCTGGTCTTTGGCAGTGAACGTCGGGGTGTGGATATTCCCGAGGTCACACCCGAGTTCGAATCCAATGTGCCTGGCCTGTACATCGCCGGCGAACTGGGAGGCATGGGCCTGATTCGCAAGGCGGCAGAGCAGGGCAGGCAGGCGATGGCCAGCATCGCCCGGCGCCGGGACCCGAGCTTCGATCTGGATGTGGTCATCGTCGGCGCAGGGCCTGCCGGAATTGCCGCCGGACTCGGCGCCATCGAGGCCCGGCTGCGCTATGCGCTGATCGAGCAGGAAGAAGGGCTGGGGGGCAGTGTGCTGCACTACCCGCGGCGCAAGATCGCCATGACCGCGCCGGTGAATCTGCCGGTCGTGGGCCAGATGCGCTTCGTCGAAGTCAGCAAGGAAAAGCTGCTCGATTTCTGGCTCGATATCGTTCGTCGCGCTCGATTGCAGATACGCTACGGGGTACGCATGGAGGGCGTGGAGTGCGACGGCGCCGGTTTCAGCGTGCACACCACGGCGGGTGTGCTGCGGACCCGCTCGGTCCTGTTGGCCATAGGTCGACGCGGAACACCACGCAAGCTCGGCGTGCCTGGCGAGGAGTTGCCGAAGGTGGTCTACCGGGTGCTGGATCCGGAACAGTATCGAGGTCAGCGGGTGCTGGTCGTCGGCGGCGGTGACAGCGCCGTCGAGGCCGCGCTCGCCTGCGCTGATCTGGCCTCGGTGACGCTGAGCTACCGCGGCGACGCGATGAACCGGCTCAAGCAGGCCAATCGACAGCGTTTGCAGCTGGCCAGCGATCAAGGCCGACTCCAGGTGCTGCTGCGTAGCGAAGTCGTCACCATTGCCCCCGATTCGGTCGTCATGCGTGTGGACGGTCAGCTGCGCGAGTTGGGTAATGACGCCGTCGTGGTCTGCGCCGGTGGCGTGTTGCCCAGTGCCTTGCTCCGATCCATGGGTATAAGGATCGAAACCCGTTACGGCAGCGCTTGAGCGATGTTCCCGCAAGGCGCTGGGTGAAAACACCGAGTGGTGATCGGTTTTACCTTGCCGCGAAAACTCAGGTTGAACGCCCATCAGCGCACCAAAGGCAGCAGCAGGAACTCGCCCACTTCGTGCAGCACGAAGGCCAAGGGCAGGCCCCACAGCGGCGACCACAGCCAGCGCTGGCTGGGTGAGACCAGATTCACGGGCGGATCAAGCAGCACCCTGACCCTGGCCTCCAGATCACTCTGGCCAAATCGGCTGGCCAGTGCTGGTTGGGCCGAATTGACACTGGCGTGGCGGGCGTACTTGATCAAGGCGCTGGCAAGCGGCAGTGCCCCGACCCGATAGGCGGCGACTCGATCGCAACTCTGCTCGACGGCCAGCGCCCATTCGGCGCGCAGGGCTTGCCGCGCCCGGGGCAACAGGATGGCGCTGGCAATGGTCATCACCAGCATGCCCAGCCCGTCCCGCCGCGCCAGATGGGCACGTTCGTGTTCGATCAATGCCCGCAGCTCGGCGTCGTCCAGTGCCATGGCCAGTTGTTCCGACAGCACCACGCGATCTCGCGGCACACACAGCGACAGCGCCACCGGTTCGGCACAGCTCACCAAGTCCACGTCCAGGCCATCGACCCGCAAGGTTCTGCGGCGCACGCAGCCAAATCGGTGTGCTGCACGCAGCGCCAGACGCAGCATGCAAGCGGCGCGCACGCTCATCACGGCGGCCAGCAGCAAGACCAGCAAGGCCATCGAGGGCGCCAACAGGTTGGGTTCCACCGAGGCTCCATGCATGGGGCATGCGGATGCCAGACCCTGGTGTCTGGACAGACACCAGTCGCCGATCCAGCCCCTCGCCACCATCCAGGTGGGAGCGAATGCCAGGACCACGCTCAGCCAGGCCAGCGCCCAGGGCAGCAGTGCATAGAGGTACAGACGACGGGCGCGTACTTCGGGGCTGTAGCGTCGCGCGCCTTCCAGCAAACCCGGCATGCGGAGCGACCAGACCCCCACTGCGAGGGTCAGTACCAGCAGCCAGACGTCGATCGCGTAGAGGCCGAGGTTCATGGGACTGTCCTAGGGCTCGCGCCGTTCTCGCGCTTGCCGGAGCAGCGCTTCCAGCTGATCGAGCGTGGCTGGATCCGCTTGTTCTGCACGCTCGACGAACGCGGCCATGAGCGGCTGTGCGCCGGCTTGCCCGAGCGCTGCACTGACTCCCTCCAGTACACCTGCGGCAAATTCGGCGCGACTCATCGCCGGTTCGTAAACAAACGCATGGCTGACCTTTCGGCGTTGCAGCACGCCCTTGCGATACATGCGCTCCATGGCCGACTGGATGGTGTTGGACGTGATGCCACGCGGCCGTCCAACCAGCTCGTACATGCCACGCACATCGCTTTCGCCCTGATCCCACAGCGCGTTGCAGACCGCCACTTCCAGTTCTCCCAGTGCCCAGTTCCTGAACCGCAGCATAGTCAGACCTCGCTTTCACACTGAGAACACGGTATCAGAAAACCGATCGCGCTCGGTTTTCGCTCCATATTGACCGATGAACAATTGTCACAACGGCCAAGTTGCGACAGATCAAGGCTTTGCGCGTCGGCAATGCCTATGTTCCCGTGAGCGAGATTCATCCGCTGATGGGGATCCCGAGCATCGGCGATGGTCTGGTGAGCGGTTCACAAGCTTGTGCTAATGCGAGTGGATCACACTGCTCCGACGATGGAATCACGATCGCTCCAGTGAACACCGACACGCTCCCTAGACAGATTGGCAAGTACTGGGTCAAGCGCCTGCTTGGCAGCGGCGGCATGGGACGAGTGTTCCTGGCGGTGGATCCCGACATTGGCCGTGAGGTGGCCATCAAGCTGGTCACCCTGGGTCGGGATCCGCAAGCCAACGAGCGCTTTCTGCGCGAAGCCCAGACCATGGGCAGATTGAACCATCCAAACATCGTGACCCTGCTCGAATTCGGCGTCGAGCAACATTCGCCTTTCCTGGTGCTGGAGTTTCTCTCCGGTGAGGATCTGAGCCAGTGGATGCACCGTCCGCAAACGCTGCGCGCCCAGGTACAGGTAATGCTGGGTGTGGCCGAAGCGATAGCCGCAGCGCATCGGGTCGGTGTGCTGCATAGAGACCTCAAACCCGAGAATGTTCGGGTGCTGGAGGATGGCCGTTGCAAGCTGCTCGATTTCGGCATCGCCCAATCCGGTGGCAGCTCCTTGACGGCGTCAGGCTATTTCGTGGGCACACCGGAGTTTGTGGCGCCGGAGGTGATGTCGGGCGCCAGTCACGCGCCATCGTCGGATGTGTACGCTCTCGGGCTGCTGTTCTACACCATGCTGGCAGGGGAAAACCCGTTCCGCGGCGACACCGTGCAGTCGACCGTGGCCCGGGTGGTGGCGGCGCCTCTGCCGGCGCTGGCTTCGCGCGTCAACGGCGCTCCCGGGCCGCTGTTGATGCTGATCGAGCAATGTGTGCAGAAGGTGCCAGAACAACGACCGGCAAGCGCCGACGATGTGGTGCTGCGCCTGCGCGAGATCCTCGCCGGCATCGGACCTGATGTCCGTGTCCAGCAAATCGCTTCTTCGGAAACCGCACCAGCGCCGATCGCGGGCGGACTCACGCGTGGCGCCTCGCCGGTGGTCCCGGGCGACAGCAGAACGACGAAGTCGATGGGCTGGTGGTTGGCGGCTGTGGTGCCGGTGGCCCTGGCGATCTGGTGGCTGTGGCCGGCGAAGGTGGAGCAAGACTTGGCCTCCGGGCGGCCCGATGAGACTGCCGCTGTCGCCACCACGGCGCCTGCCTCCAGCATCGAGCAGGCGGGCGATGCCGACACGGCGGTGGTTGCAGAGACGCCAACCAGCCCCACGCCCGCTGCCGGCGCCGAGCCGACCTCGATCCAGCCGCCACCAGAGACGAAGGCGCAGGCAGACAGCGAACCTGCCGTGCTCGCTCCGGCGCGGGAGCGCCCGCAGCCTGCGGCCAGCGCCGCGACGAAACCTTCGGTGCCGGCAACGCAGCTCAGCGTTGCGCCCGTTTCCAGTGCGCCCGAGAGCCCGCCTGAGCGCCAGCCGGCCGAGCCGATCATCCCGCTACCGCCGACCATACCGCCGGCGGCAGAGCCGACGGCCAGTCAGGAGCCGGTCACGGGCCAGCCAACCGAGGTCAATCCGCCAGCGCCGATTCGCATTGATCGATTCAGCCCGCGGGTGATCCGGGCGGGGCGCAGCGTCACCCTGCGCATCGAGGGCGCCGGTCTTGCGGCCATCGAGACGGCCCTAGTGAGCAGTGGCGGCGTCGCCGATGCGCGCTTTCGGATTGGCACCTTCAAGCGCCGTAGCGACAGCAATCTCGAGTTCAGCCTGAATGTCGCCCGCGGTGTGCCGCTGGGCAGCTATCCCTTGCTGCTACAGGGCTCCAAGGGGAATGCCGAGCCCATCATCCTGGAGGTAAGTCTTTGAAAAGCCTTGCAAAGCCGCATCGTCTGGTGGTGGCCCTGATGCTGGCGCTGATCGGTCCATCCATTGATGCGGCCAACACCGCCGAGGTGGAGGCGCGCCTGAGTGCGCTGGAATCACGCTGGGATCAGATGGAGGCCGAGTTGTCAGCGATCCGGGCGCTGGTCCAGAACGCCGCCCCCGCGCCATCCGCGGACCTGCCTGCGGCGGTGGGCGCTGTCAGCAAGACCGTCGACGGCCTGGGCGCCGATCTGGCCGAGGTACGTGCAGAGGTTGAATCGCAGAGCCAGGCTCTGGCGGCGGTGGGTGCAGCACGCCAGCGCGACATCGCCATCAGCAGCTACGGCGCCGTCAACTTCGGCAAGCGATCCGGACAGGACTCGATCATCGACGCCGAGTCCTTCGAGCTGGTGCTGAGCGGCCAGCCGCATGAACGCATCAGTTTCTTCAGCGAGATCGAGTTCGAGCGTGCGGCCTCGGTGGGTGCAGAGCGCGGCGGCGAAGTTCTGCTGGAGCAGGCCTATGTGGATCTGGCCTGGAACGAATCACTGGCCCTGCGCGCCGGCGTCATTCTGGTGCCCTTCGGCAACAATGAGGCGGACCACTACGCACCGCTGCGAGACGTGATAGCGCGGCCGCTGTCCTCGCGACTGATCGCGCCCTCGGACTGGACCGACAACGGCTTCGGACTGGTCGGGCACGCGGAACTCAATCCCGACTGGCAACTGGACTGGGAGGCTTATCTGATCGCCGGCCTCGATGACCAGTTCGGTTACAACGGACTGCGCAACAACCGTCAGGGCTTTGGTGTGGACAACAACAATGACAAGGCCCTGTCAGCGCACCTGACCCTGCGCCAGAGCGATCAACTGGCACTGGGTCTGGGCATCTACAGCGGCGCCTACGATGACGCCGGCAAACAGCAGCTGCGCGGAATTGGTCTGGACTGGACCTGGCGCTGGGATGCATGGAAGTTCACGGGCGAATACCTGTCGATGCGCGCCGAGCGCGAACATGCCGATCCCGGCACCTTCAGGGGCGGCTACGCCCGGGTGGGTTATGACCTCGACCGCTGGTTTCCAGACACCTGGAAAAGCGAGACTTTTCCCGACGCCCGCCTCAGCCTGATCTACGAATACGATCATGTCAGCGTGCAGGATCTGACCAGCGTCTCGGCAATGGTCTTGCGCGAACGCGAGCGCAAGCACCTGCTGGGCCTGCGTTACGAGCCCGACCACAGCTGGATATTCAAGCTCAACCGCGAGTGGTCCGATGCCAGCGGCCGGCCGCTGGTCAATGGCGACGCAGACGGCTGGACACTGGGAATCGGCTTCGTGTTCTGAGCAGGCTGGCAGCTTCAGGCACACCGTTCTACCAGCCACGAGAACAAGATGGCGCGCTGAAATTCCCTCCCTGCAGGGCTTTTCCTACAGCAACAGTGCAGGTGCCACGGCGGTCAATGCCAGCAACGGTTCGGATACGCCAGACCCGGTTGCCGGCAATGACGTCGCTAACGTGTCCGTGCAGGTCGGCTTCGCGGTCGAGGGTATTCCTGCTTTGGGCAACGACGGGCTGATTCTGCTCGCTTTGGCGCTGGCACTGCTGGGTGCTGTCTCTGTGCGCCGAGATCGCTGACACGCCTTGTTGGAGGGCGCCGCGCTGTTTTCGCTGAAGCTCACGAGCGGCCGCGCAGGCGCGCGGCCCTCCTCGGAGTCGCTTCGAAGCAGCGCGGTTCGTGGCCCATGGTCTGCTGCCGGCCAGGATCAAAGAACCGCAAGGTCGCCAATACTGCGAGCCCTTCCCGTGCCCCCAAAAATACTCGCCTGCTGACGCAAACCTTCTAGAACTCCGGCGTAGACTCCGCGCCCATGATTGCCTTCAAGAATTTCGCGCTGCGCCGCGGCGAGCGCCTGTTGCTGTCCGGAATGGACATTGCCCTGCATGACGGCCAGCGCGTTGGCGTGATCGGGCGTAATGGCTGTGGCAAGTCCAGTCTGTTTGCCGTGATCCAGGGTGAGCTGGAAGCTGACCGCGGCGATGTCGATATCCCGCAGCGGCTGCGTATCGCCAGCGTGGCCCAGGAAACGCCGTCCTTGCCGGATCCAGCGCTGGATTTCGTGCTCTCGGGCGACACCGAAGTGCACGCCATCATTCGCGCCGAGGCCGAAGCGATGGCCGCCGAGGACTGGGACGCGGTGGCCGAGGCCCACCAGAAGCTGGCCGAGATCAACGGCTATGACGCCACGGCGCGCGCGGGGCGACTGTTGCATGGTCTGGGTTTCACGCCGGACACCCACGAGATGCCGGTGTCGGCCTTTTCCGGCGGCTGGCGGGTGCGCCTGAATCTGGCGCGGGCATTGATGATGCCCAGTGATTTGCTGCTGCTCGACGAGCCCACCAACCATCTGGACCTGGATGCGGTGATGTGGCTGGAGCAATGGCTGCTGAAATATCCGGGCATGTTGATGATGATCTCGCATGACCGCGAGTTCCTTGATGGATTGTGCACCCATACGCTGCATCTGAACGAGGGCAAGGCCAAGCTCTACACCGGCGACTACACCAGCTTCGAGCGCCAGCGCTCAGAGCATCTGCGCCTGCAGCAGATCGCCTTCGAGAAGGAGCAGGCCGAGCGTGCCCATCTGCAGGCCTTCATCGACCGCTTCAAGGCGTCGGCGGCGCGCGCCAAGCAGGCGCAGTCGCGGGTCAAGCGTCTGGCCAAGCTGGCCGGTACCGAGGCGGTGCGCGCCGAGCGTGAAGTGCGCATTGGTTTCAGCGATCCGCCCAAGCTGCCGTTCTCGCTGATTCGCCTGAATCATGTCGATGCCGGTTATGGCCAGCATCGGGTGCTGGCCAATGTCGACTTCCGCCTGGAAGCGGGCGATCGCATCGGTTTGCTTGGCCCCAACGGCGCCGGCAAATCGACGCTGGTCAAGTCGCTGGTCGGCGAACTGCCCTTGCTCAAGGGCGAGCGCATCAACCATCCGGACCTGGAACTCGGCTACTTCGCCCAGCACACGGTGGAATCGCTGCATGAGGGTCAAAGCCCGATCGATCACATGCGCATGATTGCGCCCGGTGTGTCGGTACAGGAATTCCGCGATTACCTGGGGCGCTGGAGCTTTCCCGGCAATCGCGCTTTCGAGCTGGTCGACGGCTTCTCCGGCGGCGAGCGAGCGCGGCTGGCGCTGGCCCTGATCGCCTGGCGCAAACCCAACGTCATGCTGCTCGACGAGCCCACCAACCATCTGGATCTGGAAACCCGTGAGGCCCTGGCCGAAGCCCTGAGTGACTTCGGCGGCGCCATCGTGCTGGTCTCGCATGACCGCCATCTCACCGGTCTGGTGTGCAACACCTATTGGCGCGTGGCCGACGGCCATGTGGAGGAGTTCGACGGCGATCTGGACGAATACGCGGCCTGGCTGCGCACCCGCAACAACAAGACAGCGGAGCGTCGCGCGGCTTAGCGGACGCCGCGCCCCGGCTGGGGCCTGCTGGTGCAGGGTGCCGAAGAAGCAGGCCGCAAAGGTCGCGAAGGAAAAGCAGAAAGGACGCGAAGGGAAGCGGCTGGGTTCGGCTCGACAGACTTGCTGCTGTTCGGGCCATCGGCAAGACTCTGCGTCGACTGATGATGCTTGAGAACTGATCCCGTGATGGGCGACCACCCGCCTCAGATGCCGCCATTGCGGGAGATGGTCAGGGATGGATTGCGTCTGCGGCCCCTGGTTCAGTTCGACGAAGCGCTCTATTGCGCCGTATACACCGATGTCGATCTGATGCGGCAGGTGGCCGAGGTATTGACCAAGCCCGCGGCACAGCGCGCCTTCGCCCTGGCCTTGAAGGCCAACGCGGATCCGCACTCGCGGGCGCGCTATTGGGTGATCGAAGCCCTGGATGCCGACGTCGGGCTGCTGGGCGTCGTGGCAACACCGGCCGCCGAGACCGAGCTGCAAGGTGAAGTCGGGGCCATGGTGCTGGCGGCGTGGCAGAACCGCGGCCTTGCGGCCAAGGCCATTGCGTTGCTGGCTGATCATGTCTTCAGCGCGTCGACCGTGGCCCGTCTGCATACCCGGCATGCCGGCAACAACGGGTCTGCCAGCGGCTTGATGCACAAGCTCGGCTTCGCGGCGCTGACAGCGGATGCCGACACGGCGCTCGGCTTTCGCTGGGAGTTGACTCGGCGGCAATGGCAGCAGCGGCAGGGCCTGGACTGAGGGCAAGTGGGCAAGAGGGCAAGAGGGCAAGAGGGCAAGAGGGCAAGAGGGCAAGAGGGCAAGAGGGCAAGAGGGCAAGAGGGCAAGAAAGATCAGCAGCTCGCCTCAAACCCGCTCTTGCGTGCCCTCTTGCCCTCGCGCCCTCGTGCCCTCGTGCTTTTGCCCCTCGCGCCCTCGCGCCCTGTTGCATTGACTCATCATTCGGATATGGTGTGCCCGGGCCGGTCGCGCCGATGCGGCCACGATTGATTCGCTGCAACTTCCTGAGGCCGGGCTGGATGCAAACTGAGCGTGCCGAGCTTGCGGGTTCACTGGTCTGCGTGGGTCTGGGGATGACTCTGGGCGCGCACATCAGTCCGCGGTCTCGTAGCCATATCGAACAGGCCGAGGTGGTCTTCGCCGCGGTCTCCGATCCACTGGTGGAACTCTGGCTGCAGCAGATGCATGCGGATGTGCGCAACCTGCAGCCCTGTTACGGTGAGGGCAAGTCGCGTCACCAGACCTATCGCGAGATGGTCGAGGTCATGCTGATCGAAGTTCGCGCCGGCAAGCGCGTCTGTGGCGCCTTCTACGGCCATCCGGGCGTGTTCGCGCTGGCGCCGCATCAGGCGATCGAGCAGGCCCGTCAAGAGGGCTTTCACGCGCACATGGAGCCGGGCATTTCAGCCGAGGATTGTCTCTACGCTGATCTCGGCATCGATCCTGGGCGTTACGGCTGCCAGCATTTCGAAGCCAGTCAGTTCATGGCCTACCAGCGCCACATCGATACTGCGGCCTATCTGATCCTCTGGCAGGTGGGCATCACTGGTGACATCCATAGCCGCAGGTTGAGCACCAACCCTGCGTACGTGGAATTGCTGGTCGAAGTGCTGGGCGCCGACTATCCCGCCGAGCACCGGGTGACCGTCTACGAAGCGGCGACGCTGGCCATCGCCCCCCCGAGGATCGAAACACTGGCGCTGCGGGATCTGGCCTCTGTGCCCCTCACCCTGCAATCGACGCTGATCGTACCGCCCGCTCGGCGCATGCTCAGCAATGCGCTGGTCAAATCCAAACTCGACGCACTGGAACAGCAGTTCCGTGCCGCTTGAGCCCACCCCAAGTCCACAGGAGAACGGCATGTCGAAGGTTGTTGAATTTCTTGCCCAGTTAGGTGCCTCGGTTGAGCAGTCGGATCAGAGCTATGCGGCGGCGGTATCCCGCCTGGATGTTGGCGCCGAACTGCGTGAAGCGCTGGCGCGTCGTGATGCCACCCGTCTGCCGCAGTTGCTCGGCGCCAGCGAGGCCGTGTGCTTCATCTTGCTGCCGGCAGAAAACGAACCGCAGCAACCGGATGAGCAACCGGCTCAAGATCCGGCTCAGGAGCCTGAGCAGCAGACCGAGTCGCGGCGGGTTGCGGCGGGGCGCTGAACACGGCCAGATCCATGTCCAGTCGGCCAATGCTCCGCGCGAGCTGCCTGGCGCTGCTGCTCTGCCTGACGCCTCAGGCCCACGGTGATTCGGATCAGTTCGAATCACTGTTGGCTGAAGCGGATGCCCTGCGCAGTGCCGATGCGGGCAAATTTTCCCTGCTGCTGGATCGGCTCGATGCCATAAGTGTCGAGGCGACCGTGCAGCAGCGTGAACGTCTGCGCTATCTGCAGACCTACAGACTCGCGCTGGCCGGTGATTTTCAAGGCGCGATCCGCGATCTCAAGGTGCTGTTCGAAGAAGCTACCGATGTGAACGTGCGCTTTCAGACTGGCGCGTTTCTCGTCAACAACTTTGCGGCAACACGAGAGTTTGCGGAGGGCCTGGCCTACCTCGACCAGACCCTGGCCTTGCTGCCTCAGATCAGTGACCAGCAGCTGCGGCAGCAGAGCCTGATCGGTGCCATGGTGCTCTTCAATCAGGTGGGGCAGTACGATCTGGCGCTGCACTATGCCGACATGGTGCTGGCTGAACCGACCAGCGGGCGTACGCGCTGCAAAGCGGAATTCATGCGTCTGGAAGCCCTGTTCAATCTGGGTGAGCTGCCGGCAGACGATCAGCAGTTCACGGAGCGAATCCAGCGCTGTCAAGCCGAAGGTGAGGTCCTGGTGACCGGTTTCGTTCGCGGCTATCTGGCGCGCAAGTGGGATGCCGAGGGACGAACTGCCGAGGCGGTGAGCTTGTTGCAGCAGCACCTAGCCGAGGTCGACGCCACCCGCTACCCGCGGCTGATCGGCGAAATCCAGTCACTGCTTGCGCAGTACCATTACAAGCTGGGTCACGCGGCTGAAGCCGAGGAGCACGCCCGCCAGGCCATCGCCCAGAGCAGCGGCATTGCCTTTTCTCTGCCGCTGGTGCTGGCCTACAAGACCCTTTATGACACCGCCATCGAACGCGGCGACACGGCCGCTGCGCTGGAGCAGTACCGCAATTATGCCGAGGCCGACAAGGCCTATCTGGATGCCACCAAGGCCCGCGAACTGGCGGTGCAGCTGGCCAAGCACGAAACCCTGCAGAAGACCCAGACCATCGAGCTGCTCAACCGCCAGAACCGGGTGCTGCAGCTGGAGCAGAAGGTCAGCAAGCAGGCGGCCACCAACACCCAGCTGGTGCTGGCGCTGGTGTTGTTGCTGCTGGCGTCGCTGGCCTTCTGGGCCTATCGCATCAAGCGGGTGCAGATCGAGCTGAAGCGACTGGCTGAAACCGACGCCTTGACTGGCCTGTCCAATCGCGGGCATTTCACCGATCGCGCTGGCGAACTGCTGCTGGCCAGCGAACGCAAGCGCAGGGTGGTGAGCTTGATCATGTTTGATCTGGACCTGTTCAAGCGCATCAACGATCACTTTGGACATGCCACCGGCGACTGGGTGTTGCGTCAGGTCGCGTCGGTGTCGAAGTCAGCGGTGACGGGCAAAGACGTTTTTGCGCGCATTGGTGGAGAAGAGTTCGCGATTCTGCGCCCGGACTGCGATCTGGATTGCGCCCGCGAGCTGGCTTCGCAGCTACGCGAGTGCATTGCTGGCATCGATGGTCGCACTAACGGCGCCAGCTTCGAGGTCAGCGCCAGCTTTGGAGTCAGCTCCAGCGCAGATTCCGGCTACGATCTGGATCGATTGCTGGCCCATGCCGATCACGCCCTCTATGCCTCCAAGCACGCCGGCCGTAACCGTGTGAATGTCTATGATTCCAGCATGGCTGAAGTAGCCCAGGCGCCGTAGAGCGCGGTCTCGTCAAACATGCCTCAAGTTGTTGGATTGAGGGCGAGAGGGCACGAGGGCACGCAAGATCAAGAGCTCGCGGTGAGGCTGCCATTGCTGCCCTCGTGCCCCCCCAATGCTGGTTGCGCGAAACAGGCGCGCCGCCAGGGGCGACGGGGACTCCCATGGCCTCGCTTATGGCCGCGTTGGCAGGATCAGCGGATGCTGATCTTGCCTGCGGTTGTCGGATCAGCTCATGAATCCCAGATCATTGCCGTTGAAGTTGGCGAGTTGCGGGAAGATGGCATCCAGCGCCGTGCTGTCGGTCACGCCCATCCAGCGCGCCAGCGTGGAGGCCACCTGATCCACCGCTGTGGTCGGGATGTACTGCCCGCGTGACAGGCTCCAGTCCTGGTCGGCGTTGTCGTTGGCGTTGAGCACCAGTTTCGGGAACTTGCCGTAGAGCTGATTGCCGCGCACGGCGTCGCCCAGCACCAGCAGATTGCCGCCCCAGGCGTGATCGGAGCCGCTGCCATTGCCGCTCAGCGTGCGCCCGAAATCGCTCATCGTGAAGGTGGTGACTTCGCTGCGGGCGTTGATCTCGCCCAGCGCACTCCAGAAGGCACCGAGGGCCTGATTCAGTGTGGTCAGCAGCGCGCCGTGGCCGGTGCTCGCTATCTCGCCGCCGGCTTCAAACATGCCCTGGTGCAGATCGAAGCTGCCCATGCGTACGTAATAGACCTGACGATTGGCGCCCAGCGTGCGGCTGACCTTGATCATGCGCGCCACCATCTTCAACTGGTCTGCGAGGGTGTTGCCGGCCGGAAACACACTGCTGACATTGCCGCTGCCATCGGGCGCATCCAGCAGGGTGGCCAGGCTTTCGCCTACATCGAGCGAGCGTCGGGCAATGCTGGAATAGCCGCGGGCGAAGGGATGGACCTGGGCATCGTCGAGCAGGTCGTTGAGGACTGCACGACGCACATTGGAATAGTTGGCGGTGCTGTCGGCAGCATAGTTGTCGATCAGGTCGACGCCAGCGCTGGACAGCTGATAGGGCAGGATCTGGTCGCCGATCAGGAAGCGCGCGGCGCCGGCGACCGAAATCGTCGGAGACAGCCCGTTCGCCAGCGGGCCACCTGCGGCCAGTTTGGCCACCCGGCCACCCCAGCCGAAACGTGCCATCGGATTGCTCGGCGCCGACATGCCCACCTGCCACTGCAGTTCCTGGTCGTTGTGCGAGAACAGCTGCGGTGGCCGTGGCGCACCGTTTTCGTACTCGCTCTTGCTGATCGGTCGGACCAAGGTGCCGGTGTTGCAGACAAAGGCCGCCTTGCCCTGATTGAACAAGCTCTGGATGCCGCTGTGGGCCTGCGCGGCGCTGCCGTTGACCGCAGTGAAATCGGCATTGGCCGGGTGCAGGCCATAGGCACTGGGCTGGTTACTGGGTGTGATCGGCAGCAGATCGTTGAAAGCCAGTGCCAGGCCGCTGCTGTTGCTGCCGCTGTACACGCCGCCGCGGGTCAGGCGGTAGGTGTCGTAGCGGCTGCCGGAGCTCTCGCTGTCGCGTGGCACCAGCCAGTTCCAGGAATCGTTGGCGCCAGCCAGATAGACGCAGACCAGGGCGCGGTAGCCAGTGGCCGACTGGGCCATGGCTCGCGGCATCAGCGCCAGCTGCGGAATCAGGCTGGCCAGCGAGCCTGCGGCAAAGCTGCAGCCCAGCTTCTTCAGGAACTCGCGACGGTTGTTGCTGCTGTGGTGACCCATGACGGCGGCTCCTTACTGCTGCACGGCAAATTCGGACGAGATGGCAATCAGATGGATCAGGCTGAGCACCTTGCGACGGTGATCGGCATCGGCCATGCCGGTGTCCAGCAAGGCCACCAGCTTGCCGCGCATGCTGTCACTCATGCTGCCGTAGAGCAGCCGCTGGTTGAGTTCCTCCACCAGTTCGGCATGCCCGGCAGGCATGGCGTCGATCACGGTCGGCGACAGATAGGCGGCATTGTTGGGCGTGGCAAAGCCGGTGGTAGTGGCGCTGGTGGCGTTGTAACCGCTGAAGATGCGGCGCCAGAACTCGTCGGACATGCTGATGAAGGTCGATTCGTTGAGAATCTGGAATTCCGGCGAATACAGGCCGGCATCCGCGATCTCACCGGGCTGCTGGTAGTCGGGCTCGTAGAAATTGAACACCGAGGTGGCGCGCAGTGGCGCCTGGCCGAGGCCCCCGCGCTCGGTGCCGCTCAAACCGTTGGCGCCATTGAGGCCGTTCTGTACACCGAAGGCGCGCAGGATGGCGGTCAGCCGCAGCAGCGGTTCGCGCAGCTTGCCGAATTCCGTCGCTGGCGCGCTGGCCCGGGCCTCTGGATCCAGCAGGATGGCCTTGACCACGGCGCCGAGATTGCCACGCACGCCGCTGCCATCGTCCTCGAATACCGCGGCCACGCGCTCGATGTAGCTGGGCGAGGGATTGCTGGTGGTCAGTCGCTGGATCAGCTGCCTGGCCATCATCGGTGGCACATTCGGATGCAGGTAGAGCGAATCCAGCAAGGTGTCCAGCTGGTTGTTGCAGTAATCGATGCAGGTCTGCTGGTCGCTGGCTGGCGTGGAGGTGTAGCAGGCCACCGGGCTCGGCTGGATGCTGATGCCACCCAGCAGAATCTTGGTGTCATTGGGCGCCGGCAGTACGGCGTAGTTGTTGCTGGCGGTGGCCGAGCGTCCGGTGTCGCTGTAGCGCGGATAGCAGACCATGGGCTGGTAAGTGTCCGGATGCGCCAGCGCCGTGACCGTGCCAGGCACCGCGTAGCGACCGGGCGTGGAGAAGAACTGCGTGGTCGAGAACTGGCCGGCGGTGCCGGTGCTCAGGCCACAGTTGCGATTGATGAACACGCCGCTGACGGTGGCGGGGCCTGAGCACGAGTAGCTGAAGCCGGTCAGTACCCGTGCGGTGGCCGTGACCAGATCCTGGGTGTAGGTGGGCACTGGTGCGCCATTGCTCAGGACCGGGCTGAAATCGCGATTGCGCTCGATCAGGCCGATCGAGAACAACTGCATGACCTCGCGGGCATAGTTCTCATCGGGCTGGATCAGACTCGGCACCAGGGTGTTGGAGTCATCCAGAGTCCAGTCGGTCTTCTGATTGCGCAGATGGGTCAGGAAGGTGCCCATCATCGGGCTCAGCGTGACCTCGCGCAGCAGGGTTCGGTAGTTGCCGAAGGCGTTGCGCAGCAGGATGTCGTTGTACTCGGCCACGCCGATGGTGTTGTTGTCGAGTGCGCCGACCTCCGACAGCACCAGGATCTGCGAGAGCGCAAACGCCATGCGCTGGCGCAACTGGTCCGGCGCGTACAGGGCCGAGTTGAACCAGCGTTCCTGCCGGTAGGCGCGATAGAACTGCGCGTTGCGCGGATCGATCAGCACCTGGGCAGCGATCTGTTGCTCGATGGTGGGCCGTTGCAGCGTCGGCGGCACTGTCAGCTGGGCGTCGATCCAGCCGGCATATCCCAGCGTGCGCACGGAGGCGATATCGGCGGGGGTGGGACCAAAGCTGGCCTGGGTCAGGAAGCGCGCGGCGCTCTTGTCGCTGCTCGGTCCGCAATCGCTGCCGCTGAGCGCACTCAGCCGAGTCAGACTGAGGCTGCCGCTGCCGAATCCCGGCTGGGTGCTGGTCCAGGTCCAGTTGGCGTGGTCGGCATCGACGCCGGTAAAGGTCATCGTGCCCCAGGGCACGCTGATCACCTCCGCCGGATTGAAGGCCGGCGGAAAATCAGCGCCCGAGGTGATCGAGGCGGTCAGCGTGGCGCTGTTGCCCTGTATCGGCCCCAGCGCGGTCATCCAGCGCTGTTCGCCGTTGAGGTAGGCATACCAGATCGCCAGCAGCTGGCGCTCACTGCCGCTGCCGAGGACTTCGGTGAAGATGCCGTGGCCGTTCTGGGCCGGGTCGTACCAGGATCCGCTGTGGCAGGCCGCAATCTGCCCCACGGTCGGCTCGAAGCGGCTATCCGGCGTGGTCAGTCGCTCGATCGGCATGCTGCCGTTGTTGAATCCGGCGTAGGTGCTGGTCCAGCTGGCACTGCCGTGACTGGCGTCACTGAAACTCAGGGTCAGCGTGCCCCAGGGCTCCACCTGGGCGGTCGCCGGATCGAATCGGGGCGGGAAGTCGGCGCCACGGGTGATCGACAGGGGGATGCTGACCTGATTGCCAGTCGCACTGCCGACGCCGATCAGCCAGCGTTGCTGGCCGTCCAGATAGGTGAACCAGGTGGCCAGCAGCAAAGGTTGACCATTGCTGACAATGTGCTGCAGCACAAAGCCCTGGCCATTCTGGGCCGGGTCGTAGAAGGTGCCGCTGATGTTGCTGCCGATCACGTAGCCGGCCTTGTTGGCGGGATCGACCGCCAGGGCGCGGCTTCCCGCGAGCATCAGGCCCAGATAGAGGATGGACGCAAAGAGGTGTCGCGGCGTGTTCATGCAGCCTCCTGACGGGAATTCGGGCCGGATCCGGCGAATTGTTTGCCATGGACAACGATCCAGTCCGGCAACGGTTGACATACCCGTGTAGCCTTGGGCACCTTGAATGTTCGAAGCTGCACAAAATTTTTGCCGCTGATCGACCAGTATCGCGAATACTGGTGTTTCCCTACTTTGCCCGCCGGTGGCGATCGCCTAGCATTGGACCCATGAGTCTTCAGCCCATCACCATCCTCTTTGCCGACATCGCGGGCAGCACCAAGCTCTTCGAGAAGCTTGGCGACGTCGGCGCCCGGGCCATCACCTCGGCGGTGCTCTCGGTTCTGACCGAGATCACCCAGCAACACGGGGGCCGGGTGATCAAGACCATCGGCGATGAACTGATGTGCACCTTTCCGGGCCCCATGGCCGGCATCATGGCGGCCATCGACATGCAGCGTCGGGTGCACGGCGATCTGATCTGGCAGCGTGATTTCCTGGCCGTGCGCATCGGCTTGCATCATGGCGAGGCCTTGCTGGAAGAGGGCGATGTCTACGGCGATGCCGTCAACACCGCCGCGCGCATGACCCAGATGGCCAAGCGCGAGCAGATCGTGACCACGCTGACCACCATCCAGGGCATGAGCAACAGCTCGATGATCCGCACCCGCCATCTCGGCGATGTGCGCGTGGCCGGCAAGCACAATCCGGTCGAGATCGTCGATGTGATCTGGCAGGAAGACACCTCCAACGTCACCATGGTGGCGCGGGCCATCCGCCTTGACGATGCTCCGGCCGGCGCCAAGCTCACGCTGCGCTTTCGGGGGCAGCTGATCGAGTTGTCCAGCCTGGCGCCGCCCTTCGGCCTCGGCCGCGATCCGGGCAGCTCGCTGGTCATCGACAACGAATGGGTGTCACGCAATCACGCCACCATCGAGTTCAGGCGCGGTTATTTCGTGTTGACCGATCGCAGCACCAACGGCACCTATCTGCGGCTGGATGACGACGACGAATTGCGCCTGCATCGCGACGAAGTGCAGTTGCGCAAATCCGGCAAGATCAGTCTGGGTCAGTCCACCGACAAGGATTCGGCTGACGTTCTCTATTTCCAGTGTTCGGGTTGAGAGTTCGGAGCTGATTGCCGCCGCCGGCGCCTCAGTCTGGCGGAAGGCCGTGGCTCAAACCGCCGGAGGCGTAGGTCGCAATAGCGACACCAGCACCTTGTCGACCCTTGCGCCATCCAGGTCGACGACCTCGAAGCGGTAATCGTCGAAGTCGTAGGTCTCCGCCACCTTGGGAATATGGCCGAGCTCGGAGATCAGCATGCCAGCCAAGGTCTGGTACGCGTGTTCGCCCTCACCAGGCAGTGCCGGCAGTTCCAGCAGATCCCGCAGATCCTCGATCTTGAGCGCGCCATCCAGCAGATAACTGCCGTCGGCGCGGCTCACGATCATGGCGTCATCGGTGTCCGGCCGGCCCTGATGAACGGTGGCGCCGAGGATCGCCGCCATCACGTCATTGCGCGTGACCAGCCCCTGCAGATCGCCATATTCATCCACCACCAGCGCCAGCCGCGACTCGGCATCGCCCAGTTCGTTCAGCAATTTCAGCGCGCTGGTGGATTCGGGCACGAACAGCGGCTTCTCCAGCCGCTTGAACAGATCGAACTGGCCACCGGAGCCAATGCGCTCGATCAGGGATTTGACCGTCAACACGCCCAGCACTTCCTTGTCACTGCCACGCATGACCGGATAGCTGGCGTAGGGCGTGGTTCGCATCGTGGCCAGGTTCTCCGCCAGCGGCGCTTCGGCATTGAGCCAGGCGATGCGGTTTCGGGGCGTCATCACGCTCTCGGCACTGCGGTCCGAGAGCCGCAGTGCGCGATTGATCATGTTGCGCTCGATGTCTTCAATCTCTCCCTGTTCGGCACTCTCGGCCACCAGCAGGCGGATCTCTTCTTCGGTGATGCGCGACTCGTTGCTGTCGCCAGCGCCCAGCAGCCGCAAGCTGACCCGGGTGATGAAGGCCAGCATGACCACGAAGGGATGGGTGATGCGGCTGAAGACCAGCATCGGCATCGCGACGATGACGGCAATGCGTTCGGGTGCCAGCAAGGCCAGGCGCTTGGGCATCAGCTCGCCCAGGATGATGCTGAACAGCGTGATGCCCACCACGGCAATGCCCAGGCCCAGGGGCTCTGCGTAGGCCGCCAGCGGATCGAACTGCGACAGCCAGTCTGAAATCCGCGCACCGATCGCGGCGCCACTGAACACGCCGGTCAGAATGCCGACCAGGGTGATGCCGGTTTGCACCGCCGACAGGAAAGTCTCCGGATGCTCGGCCAGCTTCAGGGCCGCGCGCGCACCACGATGGGTCTCGGCCTGCTGCTTGAGGCGGCCCTTGCGCGAAGTGACAACCGCCATTTCGCTGAGGGCAAAGAAGCCATTGAGCAGGACCAGGCCCAGCAACAACAGAAGTTCCAGAGGCATGGGTCGGCGCTGGATAGCGGTCTCGGTGTACGAACGCTGATTAGAGCACAGCGAGGCCGCGATCCCGCGGCTGGACTCAGGTGCGGTCCTCGCCGGGTGACACCAGCGACTCCAGACCATCGGCCAGAGAGCCGAGCTCATTCAGCACGCGATCCAGTTCGCGCGTGCTCAGCGAGCCATAGCCACGGTTCTCGCACAGATGCACGTAGGCGGTGCCGTCAAGGTCGTCCACGGCGAGAAAGCCGACCCGTTGAGCCCAGTTGAAGCGCAGGCATTTCTCGGCGGGCAATCGCGCCAGCGGAGCGACCGGGGTGGACATGCGCAGCAAGCGCTTGCCGTCCTCGGTTTCAATGTCGGCCAGGAATAGACTCTGCACACGCCCGGCCGGCAGATTCAGGTCGAGACTGATCACGAAGGGTTGGTTCTGGTTCAACTGGTGTCGGCTGGCAAGATGCGAGCGGATGTCTTCAAAATTGTGCACGGGAACGATTCCGGATGATCGATGTGGACGATGTTAGCAGCCTTCCATCCGATCGCGCCGGTCGCGGGCAAGTCAGTGGTGAGCAGGCGCGCGATCGGATTCTTGGCGTGGTGGCAGCGATACCACGCGGTTCGGTGTTGAGCTACGGCGCTGTTGCGTTGCGGGCCGGTTTGCCAGGGCGTGCGCGACTGGTGGCCCGCGTGCTGTCGCAGTTGCCCGATGGCCATGATCTGCCCTGGCACCGCGTGCTCCGCGCCAGTGGCAGCATTGCCTTCGCGCCGGGCTCGGTCGATTTCGAGCGCCAGCGGTGCCTGCTTGAGGCCGAAGCTTGCACGGTGTCGGCGCAGGGCAGGGTGAAGTCGGCTCCTCGCCAGCCGCAAACACTGGACGAGGCGCTCTGGGGTGGTCTTTTTCCGGATTGACCCCAGATCAGGTCTTCAAACGAGTTCCATCACTTCGAGCTGGCCGGCACAGGATTCCGCATGCAAGTCCCTCCGATGACCCGTGGTCTGCTGATTGTTTGCGGCCTGATCTTTCTGCTGCAGTCCATGGACCCGCAGGCCTGGCTCACCATCCATTTCGCCTTGTGGCCGCTGGGCAATGGCGGCAGTGGCCTGCCGCCTCAACTCGGCGGCTGGCCGCAATTCCAGATCTGGCAGCTGCTGAGCTATGGATTCCTGCATGGCAGCGTGCAACATCTGCTGTTCAACTGTCTGGCGCTGTGGATGTTCGGCAGTGATCTGGAGCGCTTCTGGGGGCCGGGGCCGTACCTGCGCTTCGTGCTGGTATCCATCGTCGGCGCCGGCGTGGCCCAGCTGATCGTCGCCAGCTTCAGTGGTGAGCCCTATCCCACCGTGGGCATCTCCGGCGGTGTCTACGGCATCCTGCTGGGTTTCGGCATGATGTTCCCCAACCGCATCATCATGCCGCTGTTCCCGCCGATTCCGATGAAGGCCAAGTTTGCGGTGATGCTGTTCGCCGGCATCGAGGTCTATCTCGGCGTCTTCACCCGCGGCGGCGGTGTCGCCCATTTTGCCCACCTCGGCGGACTGGCCACCGGCTTTGTGATGATCCAGTACTGGCGCGGGCTGCTGCCGTGGAAACCGAAGCGGGTGCTGCGGTATTGAGGGCGCAAATTGCCAGCTGTCTGTGGGAGCGGGCTCCGCCCGCGATCTTCGTTGGTGCCCCGAAAAGATCGCGGGCAGAGCCCGCTCCCACAGGATCCGCGCCCCCGGCTTCTTCAGTACTGCCAGTTGAAGTTGACGTTGCCCACGCCCGAGGCGGGTACCGTGTAGCTGTGATTGCCGCCGTTCTCCCAGGTCACGGCGCCGCCGGCGGTGATCTTGATGGCCTTGAACTGCAGGGTCTTGCCGGCTGGCACGCTGACCGTGAGCCACCAGTTGGGGTAGGTGGTTGGCGTGGTCAACATGGCGCCCACGGCACCCGTGGTGGTGGTCGACCAGTTGCCCAACTCCACGGTATTGCCGGTCAGGTAGATGTTGTCACCGGGGTTCGTCGGTGAGGCATTGTTGACGGTGAAGGTCACCGGGATCAGCTTGGCTTGATAGACCGTGAAATTGAAGCTGTTCGACGGCGTGGTGCTGCCCGAGCGGGTCACGGTGATGGCGCTGACGCCCTGGCCTACGCTGGGCACGGTCGCCACCACTTGCTGGTCGCTCCAGCTGACGATGGAGGCTGCCGTAGTTCCGAATTTCACCGAACCGCTGGCGCTGCCGAAACCTTGCCCCGAAATCACCACTTTGACGCCGGGCTGGGCGGCAGTCGGCGTGACATTGCCGAGCTGAGCGCTGCTGGTGGCCGGATCGCGCTGCCACACCGAGACACTGTTGGCCGGCAAGGAGAAGTTTGCCGTGCTGTACCCGCCGCTGACGGCGCCGGTGGCTGTCAGTGAAACGCCGCTGACCAATCCGCTCAGATAGTCGGTGTAGGTGCCGGTGGGTAGCGAGGTGACCAGGCCGCTGATGTTCTGCGCCGAGCTGCCCTTGTTGATGGCCACCACCACCACGCTGCCGTAGAACTTGCGCTCGAAGATGAAGGTATTGCTGTTGATCCAGCGCTCGCCGATGGAGCCGTAGGCCAGCGCCTCATTGTTCTTGCGCAGCGTCGACAGGCTCTTGATCAGCTTGAAGGCGGTCGTGGTTTCGCTGAAGCCCGGCATCTTGCGGCGGTTGTCCGGATCGTCGCCACCTTCGAGGTACTGCTCGGTGCCGTAATAGATGCAGGGAATGCCGCGAGCGGTCAGCACGAAGGCCAGCGCGCCGTGCAGGTGGGCGCGATCGCTGCTGCTGGTGTCCACCGTCAAGAAGCGCTTGCGATCGTGGTTGTCGACGAAATTGACCAGATCGTTCTGGTAGGCAAAGTCAGCCTGCTGCTGCACCAGCACCGAGTTCAGTGCGGTGAAGGAGCCACCCTGGCCGAATACGCTGTTGATCGTGGTGAACAGCGGAAAATTCAGCTCGGCCACGCCGCTCTTGTTCGAGAACTTGAGCAGATCCTTGTACAGCGGGTTGTTGCTGTCGTCGGCCACCCATTCGCCGAAGACAAAGCTCTGCTTGTTGCTGTAGATGTGATTGGCCAGGCTGTATTGCCAGCCCCAGTTGACGTGCTTGGTGGCGTCAAGTCGAAAGCCGTCCACGCCTAGATTCTGCAGATTGGTCACCGCGCCCTTGAGCAGGGCATCGACTGTCGGATTGGTCTGATTGAGATCGGACAGATCGTAGATGGTGTAGTACTGGGTCTCGTAGGGCGAATCCCATTGCGCGCCGCCCATGTTCGGGCCGGTCTGGAAGAAGCCGCCGGGATTGCTGCTGTAGGTGGCCTGCAGCACACCGTTGGCATAGAGCGCGCCGTCATCACCAGAGCCGCGCACATTGGAATGGTTGGGTGCGAAGTCGACGATCACCTTGATGCCGGCATTGTGGGCGGCGGTCACGAAATCGGTGAAGGGCTGCCAGGAGCGGCTGCTGGTGGTGAAGTGCTCATCGGGCTTGAGCGTGTCGCGCATCTCGTAGCCGTGATAGGGCGCCACCGAGCCCGCCAGCGCCTGCAGATTGCGGTTGTCCAGCGGCGAGGTCACCCAGATGGCGCTGACACCCATGTTCTGCAGATAGCTCATCTTGGCGGTCAATCCCTGGAAATCGCCGCCGAGGTATTTCTGCAGATTGCTGCCGCTGGCATCGAACAGCGGATCGCCACTCGGGTTGTTGGTCGTGGTCCCGTCGAAAAAGCGGTCGACGAAGACCTGGTAGATCACATCGCGGTTGTAGCCAGGACGGATGCTCTGGGCATCGGCACTGCCGAGCAGTCCGAGCCCGGCGGGCAGCATCAGGGCGGCGGCCACCCAGGTCGAAAGACGCGAAGCACGGTGTTGCGCAAGCGTGAAGGCGTAGCTGTTCATCAAACTCTCCCCAGTCTGAAGGCACAGGAACCGGCGATCGACGATCGCTCGGGCACCCTCGTTTCAGGCACACGCAGGCAGCCGCTTGAGCGAACCCGCAGGTTCGTCCCCTCTCAAGGCGGCGTCAGTGAGTGCAACGACGGTGATGCGCAGCCTAGAACCTGAACGCCCACTGTAACAGTCGGTTGCATACGTATTCATGCGTGATCGTCGCAAACGAATGCAGAGAGCGGGGCTTGGCGGGCCTGCTGCGCAGGTGCCTGCTTGCGCTGGCTCTTCCGGGTGTTTCGAGATCTGGGCCCTCGCGCGCCCGTCAGCCGCCGCGCCGACCCAAGGACAGATGCGTACGCCACACGGCGGCTTGAACGCTGCGCAGCTGGTCGGGATCGAAGTGGAGCAGCGCGCCGTTGCGCAGCCGGAGTTGGGCCGGCAGGCCGCTCGGCGATTGTTGATAGAGCTCGGCGTAGATGCTCAACGCGGCGGCATAGCTGCCCAGTACCGAGGGATGAAACTGATCCGAATCGTACAGCGGCAGGGTAGGGACGGCGCGCCAGGCCTCGCGCCAGGCTTCGCCCGCCGGGATGAACATGCCGTTGATCGCCAGCGCGGCTTCCGAGTAGCTGTCGCGCACATCATCGAAGAATGCGCTGCGTGAGGCATCGGGCCACACCATGTACAGCGCCGGCCGCGCGCCGCCCGCGCGAATCAGTGGATCAAATCGACTGGCCCAGGTGCGCAGATGCGCCTGGCTCTCGGGCAGAGACGACGGCCCCTGCTGCATGATCACCCAGCGATAGCCGCCATTGGCCAGCGCCGTGTGGGCCGTGCGCTGGCGAAAATGATCCTCCAGCGCGGCGTTCGGCGCGGTGATGGCGTCGGCCACCAGTACCTTGCCGGTCTGCGCGACGATGGCTTCCAGCATCATCGGCATGTCATGGGAATAGGTCAGGCTGTTGCCGATGAACAACACCTTGGCGTGATCGGGCAGGCCATTGTCCTCGATGTTGTTGACGTCGAACTGGAAGGCAAGATTCCCCCCGACCACGGCGACCTCGGCGCGCAGGATGTCGCTGCCGGCATCGGCACTGTCATTGCCCGCATCCCAGGCGACGACCGAGCGCGCCGAATCGGCGTGGACCGGCGCCATCGGTGGCGCCAGCGTCAGCGCCAGCAGCGCCAGCCATCCGATGCCCAGCGGCACCGCCGCACCCGCTCTGTGCAAATGCCGACGACCGAGCCAGCCCAGCATCAAAGCTGTCAGCAACAAGCCCAAACCACCCAGCAAGGGAATCGGACGTGCCGCCTGGCCCAGATCCAGCGCCACTATCGCCGCCTGTGTTCCATCGCCCACCGCATCCGAGGCGGCCAGATCAAGTCGCTCAGCCATCAAGCGCATGGACAGGCGAGGCCATGCCGAAAATTGATTCAGCGGCAGCGACCAGGCGATCCGATCGCTTCCGGCATCGCCCTGACCGTGGCCTATCGCCACGGGCTCGGTCGACCGGAATTCATCATGCCAGCTGCCATCCCGGCAGCTCTGGATGGCCACTTCCACCACCGACACCCGATCCGAGCGGGCCAGGGCGCGCAACTCGCTACCCGCTACACCGACCTCGCCCGATTCCACCAGGCATCCGCTGCTGCCGTCGCCATCCAGATCGATCAGCGCCTGGTACTGATAGCTGGCGGCCAGCAGAGGCGCCGTTCCCAAAACCCACAGTAGCAGCACCGCAGAGCATGACATTCGCATGAGGATTCTCACCAAGCAGGTCGCAAGTCTCTGATTTGAATGTAGGTTACGTTGGTCGCGTAGCGGCCTACGTGACTGGCGCAGCTGTCACGTAGACCCTTCGGGTCAACGTGACCTACCTCCACGGTTTGATGCGCGAACCAGCGCACCTCCAGCGGCGACCGGGACTCCGATGACCCAAAGGCATCCCGGACCGATGGCCGATGCGCCACAGCCTGCCCACGGCAGCCCCGCGGCGCCGGAACTCCGTCTCCTTTTTTCCTCCGTTTTATCTTCCGGCGGCATTTTTCGACTGGATGGCAGCCGCCGCGCACGCCGGTTCCGGCATTCCCCCAGTGGCTTGAGCCATGCTCACCCAGCACCAAGGGTCCGGATTCGTACGCACAACCCAAACGGAACACGCGCTGCGGCCTTGCCGATCGCGACAGCGTGCTTCGGACCTCAACCTCCGCTGACCCTATCGGCAGGCCTTTGCGACCCTTGACGCCGATTGCCAGCCCCGGTCGAAGAGTGCTGGCTTGACCACAACCGGCGCCAGGACCCTTCGGCGAGGAGTGCGTTCAGCCGATCGACGATCGGCGAATGCTCACCAGGCCCGCGACCGCCAGCAACAGGATCAGCAGCATCAGTCCGCGTGTCGACAGACCCGGCACGGCGACCGCAGAGTTGACACCCAGGTTGGCGACGGCTGCGGCCGCACTGGCGCCCAGGGTGGATCCCAAGGTGCCCGCGTTGTTCACCAGATTGCTCGTCGGCAAGGACTGGGCAATGACCACGTCAACCGACACGGTACAGATGGACATGCTCGCCACGCTGCCATTGGTCAGCGAAATCACTGAGCTGCCGGGGCTGGCATTCAAGGTGCCGCCGCACCCATTCACACTGTTGGCCGGGCTGGACACCAGCATTCCCGCAGGCAGGTTGTCAGTGAAGGCCAACGAATCTGCCGATACCGGATTGGCACTGTTGTCGATGACAAAAGTCAGCGCCACAACGTCACCGGCGGTGACCGCTGGCAGCGCAAAACTCTTGCTGAACAAGGGCGCCGTGGTCACGTTCAGTGTGCTGCTCGCGGTGCCGCTATCGCCCAGGCTGGAGGTCAGATTGCCGCTGATATTGGTGTAGCTACCCGGATTGGCCGCCGTGACGTTGGCGCTCACGGTACAGCTTGCCCCAGCGGCAACCGTGCCCCCGGACAGGCTGATGGAGCTGCCGCCCGCATTGGCGGTCAGCGTGCCGCCGCAGGAGTTGCTGCCACCAGCAGGGGTGGCCACCACCAGCCCGGCGGGCAGGTTGTCGGTGAAGGCCAGGGCGCTGGCGGCCACCGGGTTGGCGGCGTTGTCGATCACGAAGCTCAGGGTGACAGCAGTGCCCGCGGCTACGGTCACTGGGGAGAAGGACTTGCTGAACAAGGGCGGCGCCGTCACGGTGAGCGTGCTGCTCGCGGTGCCGCTATCGCCCAGACTGGAAGTCAGATTGCCGCTGACATTGTTGTAGCTACCCGGATTGGCCGCCGTAACGCTGGCGCTCACCGTGCAGCTTGCGCCAGCGGCAACCGTGCCGCCGGACAGGCTGATGGAGCTGGCGCCTGCATTGGCGGTCAGCGTGCCGCCGCAGGAGTTGCTGCCACCAGCAGGGGTGGCCAGCACCAGCCCGGCGGGCAGGTTGTTGGTGAAGGCCAAGGCGCTGGCCGCCAACGCGTTGGCCGCATTGTCCACGATGAAACTGATGGTCACCGGATCTCCGGCGGTGGCCGTTGCCGGCACAAAGCTCATGCTGAACCCCGGTGCGCTTGCCACGGTCAGGCTGGCACTCGCCGGACCACTGTCACCCAGATCCGAGGTCAGACTACCGGATGTATTGAGATAGACGCCGGTGTTGGCCGCCGTGACGTCGACGCTGACCGTGCAACTGGCGCCCGCAGCCACCGAGCCGCCGGACAGGCTGACGACACCCGAGCCGGCCGCTGCTGTCAGCGTGCCACTGCAACCGTTGCTGCTGTTGGCGGGCGTGGCTACCAGCATGCCGGCGGGAAGATTGTCAGTGAAATCCAGTGTGGTCGCGGCAACGGGGTTGCTGGTGTTGCTGATCACAAAGCTCAAGGTGGAAACGCCACCGGCAGCCATCGCTGCGGGGGAGAAGGACTTGCTGAACGTCGGAGCGACAGTGGCATTGAGCGAATCGCTGGCGGTGCCGCTATTGCCCAGGTCCGAGGTCAGGTCACCGGACACGTTGACATAGCTGCCAGGGCCCGTCGCGGTGACATCGGCGCTGACGCTGCAGCTGTTGCCAGCAGTGGCCGTGCCACCCGAGAGACTGATCGCGCCGCTACCGGCATTCGCAGTCACGGTGCCGCCGCAGGTATTGGCAATATTGGCCGGTGTGGCCACCACCATGCCCGCTGGCAAATTGTCCGTGAAGGCCAGAGCGGTGGCATCCACAGGATTGGCACTGTTGTCGATGGCGAAGGCCAGCGTCACCGGGGAGCCGGCGGACGCGGTGGCGGACGCAAAGCTCTTGCCGAACTGTGGCGGAACCGTAACGTTCAGCGTATCAGTCGCAGTGCCGCTGTCGCCCAGGTCAGACGTAAGGCTGCCGGACACATTCACATAGCTGCCCGCTGTCGCTGCCGTCACGTCGGCGGTGATCGTGCAAACCGCGCCGGCTGCGATGGAGCCGCCGGTCAGGCTGACCACGTTGGCACCAGAGCTTGCCGTGAGCGTACCGCCGCAGGTATTGGTGCCATTGGCGGGGCTCGCTATCACCATGCCCGCTGGCAGATTGTCACTGAAGGCCAGGGCGGTGGCCGGCAGGATGGAAGCCGTGCCATCGATGGTGAACGTCAGCGTGCTGACGCCGCCTTCAGCGATGACGCTTGGGGAAAATGCCTTGGTGAACGCAGCCGGAGTGACCAGGCGAGTAATGCGAACAGCACCGTCGCCCAGCTGAACACCGCCCAGATTGACCGCATTGGTGCCAGCGTTGAACGATCCGCCACCGCCTCCTGCGGGGCAGCACATGGTAATGTTGTTGCCGGCGCCACCGCCGCTGTAACCGCCGCCACCACCGCCGCGATAGTTGTTCCAGGAACTGGTTCCGCCGCCGCCACCGAAGCCGCCAAAGCCGTACTGACCGCCGCCGAGCCCGCCATTGACAAAGGCCATGCCGGCAGCCGTTCCGGTGCCATTGCCGAGCAGCCCGCCACCGCCATCTGCACTGGATGCCTGCGAGCCACCGGAACCGGCCGTGCCGCCGGCGCCAATCGTCGCAGCCGCTGAGCCAGCGGCGCCGCTTTCGGTGATCTGGCCATCAGCCCCTGGAAGGAAGCTGACCGCGTGACTGCCGCCGCCGCCGCCTGCGACAACCAAAGGCGTGTTGTCCGTCAGCGTGACGAAGGAACCACCGGCACCACCAAACTGATGGTTGTAGGTCGTGCCCGGGAACGCGAGATAGGGCGCGCCCATCTGGCCGACCAGAATCTTGAGCGTGGTGCCGGCTGTCAGATTGAACTCGCCGGAGATATGCGCACCTCGACCACCGAAGGTGCCGTAGCCCTGGCCACCGAAGGCTTCGATCCGGTAGGGGGCGGTAACCGGCACGGTCCAGTTCTGAATGCCGCCGACGCTGGTCACCTGACCATCAAGATTGGTGCCGGCGTACGCCGCATCGATCATGGTCTGATCGGGGCCAGTGGTGCCGGCGGCGCCAGCCGTACTGAAGTTGTACACCGTCTGAGCTGACGCTGTCGTAGCCCCAAGACCGACGTAAACCAACAGCGCGAGGAAGGATGTCTTCATTCTAGGCACTCGGATATCAAAAAAGATTGGATTGCAGCGCACGAAGGCGCTTTGCCAGGCGTATCGGCTGCCGATCCGGAGTTTCCCGATTCTGGCCGGCGATGACAATCGCCCGGGACCCGATCGCCGGGCAATCAGAGGCCTTATGCGGGCGTGAGCAGCTGATCAGAGCACAGGCCTGACAGACACGATTCAATCCTCCGCCCACGCAGGACGGGGAAACTCGCGACCCGCCAACGCTCTGGCAGCGCCCACCCAACAGTCGGCCCACAGACATTGAACCAATGTGTAACGCTAGCCCTCAGCCCTGAGACATCCAGCGCCTCAGCAGCACTTGTACTCAAGAAGCGCCAGTCCGACACACCGGCAGCGGCGTCTCAACGGGGGCAGGGTGATGATCATCAAGCAGCAGGCGCACGCATCAGCGCGCGGGCCACGCCCGCTGATGTCCGCGCCCGCCGCTAGCGTCGCTCACGTACATCGATCCATCTTTTCGATGCATCGATCAATCAAAAAGATCCACGCATGCACCTCGAAGGTGCATCGATCAGCTCGGAAGCAACAAGAATGGATGTGTCCGAGCTCACGCATGTATGTCCAGCGATTCCCCGTTGACCGAAATACATACACCGATGAGCTGCAAGCGGGCACGCGTGAACCGCAGCGGTGCACGCGCGCAGCCCCCAGAGTTCACCGATCCATCCCCGGCGATACATCGCTGCATCGAAAACATCCATGCGTGCGTGCTGACCGCACAGCCATCGATCCGACAGCAACGGTGGCGAGCGAAGCGGGCCACCACCACCACGATGCCGGTGTGCCGTGTGGCCGCCTGAGACCTGATCACGCCCACGCCGGAACCGCCCCTTCGTCTGATCCGGCGACTAGGCCTGCGCGGTTTGCCATGGAGATTGCCCTCATGGGAAAGCGCGGGGTCGGACAGCCAAGTCACCCGTTTCGTGATGTGCTGTTGCCTATCACGTCAAAGCGGCCTCCCCTGATGCGGCTCTTTGATGCTATTCAGGCGCAGAAGGGATCGTCGCCAGATTACGCCCGACAAGGTAGCTCTTCGCGGCTCAGGAGTGACCTATCACACATGTTTCGTACTGCACAACTGATGTCTGCTTGTGGTTAAAGTTCACACGGGGGTTTCGCGTGGCTCGAACTAGCGATCGTGACTTATTCATCAAACGTCTCGCCAAGCTCGCGGGTACGGATGGAGGCTTCGTGACCAATGATAGCCTCCGTACCGAGCTGAAGTGGGATAAGGCAAAGTACAAGGGAATCCACGCTTCGCTTCGCCAAGAAGAGAAAATCGTTGTAAAGCGAGGCCGTGGTGGACTAGTCGCGCTCGCCGGAGGTAAGAAAAGTGATCGATTGAAGGTCTTCGTGTCCTACAGTCATATCGACAAGGACCTGAAAGATCGCCTTGTAAAGCACTTGAGGCCACTCGAAAACGAGAACCTTGTCGAAGTCTGGGTCGATCATCAGATTCTTGCTGGCGATGACTGGGACAAAGAGATTGCGAAAAAGCTAGTCGAGGCTGATATCGTGCTAACTCTTGTTAGCATCGATTTCATCAACTCGAAGTACTGCTATGATATTGAGCTTGAAAGGGCTCTGGAGAGGGAGTCCTCTGGTGATTCCAAGGTTATTCCTGTAATCCTTCGAAGCTGTCTTTGGTCAAAGTCTCCTCTCGGCAGACTCAAAGCCCTTCCCACTGACGGAAAGGCAGTCACTACCTGGCCCGATACCGACCTTGCGCTTACCCTGGTAGCCGAGGGCGTTCGTCTGGCAGCAATTTCGCTGCTTGAGGGTGCATGAGCAGAGGCCCAAACCACATTTTCAAGCCGACCGCGGAACTGTCACTTCGCTTGGCCCAGCCTTGCCGCCGCGGCGACTTAACATGGCGTTAGACCTCCCATTGAGGACTGCGGCAACCGTGTTTCGATGGTTCATACAAATTGCACGCGAGGTGGATGATGGGTTGCTGGGCTATCGGTTCTTTCGGGAATGATTGCGCAATGGATTGGCTTTTGGACTTGGTTGAGACCGCAGATTTGGGTCTTGTTAGGGAAGCAATTGGGCGTGTAGCTGCGTCGGAAGGATATTTAGACCCCCCGGAAGCAACTGATGCACTGGCAGCTATTGAGGTTGTACTGTGCGCACTGGGGCGACCTAAGCCCGAGGGGATACGTCGAGAGAAGCTTGTGAATTGGGTATCGCGCATCCGACCTGCCGTAGATGAAGAACTCATCTCGGAATCGGTCAGAGCTATTGAACGTATCCTTGGGTCAGATTCCGAACTCCTGGAGCTCTGGGAAGACACGGAAGATCTTGACGCCTGGAGGGCTAAGGTTGAAGGTCTAAGAGTCGCTTTGAGTGGCTAGTAATCGCAGGGTGTACGTGGTTTCGCTCTCAATATGGTGGGGAGGTCTAACTATGCATTTAAACCGATTGCGGAACAGGTTCTTCGCTCAAAGTAGTTTATCGTGCCGCAACGGCTTGATGCGGCGTTAGGCATCACCCCGAACTTTCCGTTGACGTGGAGTCGACAATGTCCGATTCAGAAGAAGTCAGGCTGTCGGTTCACTTGGCCGGCGGCATCCCAAGTGTCACCGAACTAGCGGCATTCATTGAGTTGCTTGGAGGTGTTTTAGTTTGGGCTGGCATGGCGCACACGGAGTTCCCTAATTCGCATCGGGGAGGAGATCCGCTGCCACTTGGTTGGGAGCTAGAAAGATCCTTCAATTCGTTCCTTTCCGAAAAATATGAGGCAGCCGTACTATACGGCGCTGCTGGTTTTGGCAGTTGGCCGTCTCTGGTCGAATCCCCTGAACTTGTCGAGAGAATGATTAGGGCCCGCGCAGAATATCGATGGTCGCCAATTGATCAGATTTCAGCATTTGTGTCAACACGGTCGCTCCCTCGCTTTAGAGATGAGGTGGGAACGTGCAGAACCCAGTTAGTTGAGGTAGTTGAGTGGAGCCACAACAGGTTTGGCCGCGGCTTTCTTCCGATAGAGGAAATAAGTTCCACGAAGAGTATAGATGTCATCCTTAACTTGGTGCATCTGGCAAGTATCTTCGGTTTACAGTCCCAAAATGTGCTCAAGGACCTTGTGGAATACGTAGTTGCATTGCTACAAAATTGGGTAGGTCAGAGGGAGTCATCGAAACGAAAGATAATCATGCCACAAATATCAAAGCCAATGAGAGACTTAATGGCAGGTTATGACAAAGTAGAGCTTGAGGTCACTTCCGGGTTCTTTCGAATAAAGCTAGATCGGAAGCGGAAGTGACCTAAATGATGCCTAACCAGGCGCTCAAGCCGGCTACCGGGGAGTTCCTCGCTATGATCCGAAAATTGCGGCGACGTAGCCGCTTAGCTCAGCGTTGGGCGTCATGATCGAACCTGTGACTGAGCATTCGATTCACCGCGCGGCCGACGAAGCGGTGAGGCTCTGGGCTCTCGCGAGCGCGCAGTATCCAAAGAGCCATCCACTCATTCTCGAGGTCACCACAACCGCGTTCGTAGAAGCCATAAGTACGTTTGCACTCAACGCTCGTCGAGCGCTCGAAGTCCTCCCCCCAAGCGAGAAATTCCGGCTCGCGCAGCCACGTTGGAACTGGGCGCCAACATTGGACGGTGAACAGGTGTACGACATCAGGGACGCGCTAAACCGAATCATTCACGCGCAGCAGCTGCAAGTCGGCTTCGAGGAGCTGCCTGCGAAAATTTCCGTCATTGACGGCGGCGCACTGGTAGTGCCCTATGTGAAGGCTTCAACTGATCGAAAGAAGCTCGCGTTTATCGATCCCTTCGCGCTATCTCATGCGTTCTTGTATCGTGCTCTTCCCAAGCTTCATGTACTTGGAGCGGGTAACATATCAGCAGTGCCGCAATGACACCCAGTCCTTTATTTCAGCGGACCGCCTCCGGTGGCCACTAAGCTAGGAATTTGGTTGTCACCAGTCTTTCGTCGCGAAAGTTCGTTGCTGCAGCATGGATTTGCTGTTCCAGGCAGGACGAATTATTGCAACGAGATTTTTAATGATGACTCGACGCCATTCGCATTTGTTGTTGAGGTTCTTTTTCGGATAGTAGGAATGACGGAGCGAGAGGCCTTCGCGAAGACGCTCGAGATTCATAACACCGGCGGTTTGATAGTGCCGTGTCGCTCGAGAGAGGAAGCGGAATTGCTCGCGTCAGAGATCACCAATGAGGCAAAAAGCAAAGGACACGTACTGCTGTGCCGCGCATTAAACGGCCAAGTGCCGCCCGCATGACGCTCAACTATATGTTCAAGCCGACGCGGGAACTGACTCTTCGCCTGCTCTGGCCTTGTGGCCGGCGCGGCTTAACATGGCGTTAGGCAAGCAGAATGACTTTTCGCAGCGACATCGAAGCCGAATTTGAGGGGAAGGCATTTCTGCGTCCTCTGTTTTACAACATTCCTGGTGGGCTCCGAATTGAACTCGCAGAATCAGGCAGCTCGATCGACCGGTTCCTGACAGCCCACCGTAAGGCATACGAGGTGTGTCAGCGGATCTTTTCCGGTAGTGAGAGCCTGGTAGTCTGCTTGCGCCAGTACTGTTCGCGAGAGAGCCCGTTCTCATTGAGGCGTACGCTCAAGGCGCTGCAAGACGCCGAAGTACGGATACCTCGAGAGCGGGAGCTCTGGCTGGTTGAAGAGGAAGACTCAGAGTCCACCTCGATTTTTGCCGCATTTTCGGCTCCAGTGGAGTTGCTCCCTCGTCTGCTCTGGTGTGCACTGTCGAGTGACTTCGGAGCCATTCAGCCTCGACCGTACTGTTCGGTCTACCTTTTCAACCTTTCAGAGCGCCTGTTAGCCTTTCCTTATGATGATCGCGGGATGGATGTTGTGGGCCCAAACGTCCTGGCGCTTGCCGGAATCTATCGAGACTTCAAGCGCTTTCTGCTCGACCATGACATGCCTGAGATGCGACGTACTTTTGAGTCAAGATATGACCTATGAGTTTTCGGTAGGTTACGGTTTGTCGGGCTTAGGCCAGTGTTACACTCTCGGTGTTCTTCAGTAGGTTTGGTCAGCGGAATGTTTCTCTAACCATGCGTTCAAGAGGGCCGCTTGAAGAGGCTTTGATGTTTCTGATTTTCAATCGGCCAGCGGCCGCTTGACGCGGCGTTGGGTTTCCGTTTGCAATTCCGTTCAATCTTCGCAGCGGTACGACACAGACTTGGGAGCTTAATCCGTTGAAGTATCATGGTCATCCTGCCGCCGAGGGTCACGCACCGAATTGCCCGAACTGTGGTTTCTGGCTGGAGAGCACCGATAACTGCGGTGCTCCGGTCTGGGAATACGAGGGGCATGTTTTGGGTGCGTCCGTCGTCGCGGGTTGTGCCGTAGGCTTCTTCCTTGGGCTAGCGTCAGGTATATGTGTCGGAGCAATTGCCTATGCATTGGGAAACATGCTTTTCTCCCCAGCACAGCCCGCTTGGTACTGCATGTCGTGCAAGTCTTATCATCATGAGTCCGAAGTTCGTCGTCCTGAGAGGGACGCTTAGCTATATGTTCAAGCCTACGCCGGAACTGACTCTCCTCTTGATCTGGCCGCATGGCCGGCGCGGCTTGACATGGCGTTAGGCGCCGGATTCTTGCGGTTCTCTTCCTGAAATGTACGATGAGCAAAGAGCCTTGGACAGATCATGAAGTCCGCTGAGTCGAATAGCGGCGTCGACCGCAAGCTTCGCCGTCTGAAGCTCGAACAAGACAAGGGACAGTGCTCTCGGTGTCCGCCACATGACGGCGAGAATCGAGGCAGACGCCCGAAAGACGACAAGTACAAGTTGCAGCGGAAGGGTCGCGCGCGTGCGCTATCTAGACGCCGGCGCCTAACTACGCATTTGAGTGGACCTATGGGACAGGCTTCGATGTTTCCTGAGAAGATGTCGTTCGTCGGCCGCTCAATGCGGCGTTAGGCGTCAGATACCACCCGCATTGGCATGCCACACGAGCCATACCTGCTCTACGCCCTGATCGTTGCATGCGAGGTCGGCTTCTGGGTCATCTTGCTGCTGGCGCTTGCACTTCGCTACCTGCTTCGCAAGGAACCGCTGAGCCGCGCAATGCTGCTTTGCTTGCCGCTCGTAGACGTGCTCCTTCTGCTCTTCACCGCTATGGATTTGCGCCGTGGAGCAACAGCCACATTCGCGCACGGTCTGGCCGCCGCCTACGTCGGCTTCACGGTTGCATTTGGTTCAATGGCGGTGAAATGGGCGGACGCCCATTTCTCGCATCGGTTCGCTGCTGGCCCAACGCCGTCGAAAGCTCCGTCTCACGGCTGGCCGGCGGTCCGTTATGACCTCAACCTTTGGGGGCGGTGCATCGTAGCCTGCATCATCACAGTGGCCCTGATCGAAGCACTCGTACAGTTCATCAGTCCAGGCGCAAGCAGTCAGCCGCTGCTTGCCTGGCACAAGCACGCGTTCGGCTGCGTTGTGCTTTGGTTCTTCTTTGGTCCGGTTTGGAGCTTGGCCACAGCATGGCGTCGCGCGCACTGACGCCTAACTCCTCGCTCAAGCGGAGCGCGAACGGCAGCCCGCTTAGTTGGATAGCCTCGCCCCCTGTCGCCGCCCTTGGTGTTGATGGAAACCGGCCCCGGCGCGCAATCGTGGGGCCTGGAGGCGTGGGGCCGGGAAGACTAGAGACCCGGTCCGTGACGTGCTGTTGCCTATCACCGCAAAGTTGCCTCCTTCGAAGCGGCTCTTTGGTGATGTTCGTTCGCAGAAATGATTGATTTCTAAACAAAATGTTCGCAAGATTGGGCCTGACGCGTTAGCCCATCGCACCTCGGAACTGGCGCATAAACGCCTGTTATTGCCTCACAACTGACGTCTACGGGTGGAAGGGAATTCGTATGGAAGGTCAAGCTAAGCTTCACGCCGCTGAGCAGTTTGTGAGCTTGGGCTATGGTGACATCATCAGGCGCGACGCCGAGTTCTGGTCGACGCAGTTCCGTACAGATCAGTTGACGACTCCGGAAACGCAGGTGCTGCTAAGGCTGGTGAAGTCCTATAACGCTTTTTCAGGCGACAGGGTTGCCGCCGCTATCGAGGAGTTCAAGGGGCGAGTTACAGCATGGGAGTTTGGGCGAGAAGGTAGTCCGGTCGTGTATGTGCTTCTTCCCTACACCACGAATCAGATTGAGGGGCAGAGGAGGTATATTGTGGGTAATCGAATTCCTGAGGAAGCCCATGCGGCTCTGCTTGAGCGGCTGCAAATTGTGTTTCAGTCTGAGTTGGGTGCGTCTGAGTTCACGCTCGACGATCGGCAGCATTACCTTAGAGTTTGGTGGGACTAGGCTCCGAGGCTTAACTATGAAATCAAGCGGACGCCCGATGTCGCTCTTCGCACAAACCACCATTAGCGGCGGGCGCCGCTTATTTCGGCGTTAGACATCAGGGGAAGGTTGTGCGCCCTATTCAATTTCTGTTCGTGATGTCCGTGTTTGTGAGTGCAACAGGCTCTTCGCAAAGCGTGACCTCCAATTCCGCTCTGTCGCACTGCACGCAGCGAGAGTCTTTATACTTCAATTGCCTTGTTGAAGGCGGAAACAAAGTGGCGTCAGTTTGCGGAACTCATTCCGGGTCGGATAACCACAGAATTAAGCAAATTCAATATCGCTTTGGTGCGATTGGCCAGGTTGAATTTAGGTATCCTCCATCTGGAGGCAGGGCGCTAGATCTAGTTCACTTTGAAAGCCAGGGTACACGGGACGGCTCGACACAAGATTATTTCCTGTGGTTCAGGAACGGAAGGTGGATTTACGAGGTCTACTACCGCGAAGAATTTGGGAACTGTTCGGAAACAGGTTGCTCTGATGAGAAAGCGGGTCAGGCTGCATTTGTCTCTGTTTGGAGAGGCGCGGAGGCATGGCGGACCGGACACATCGAGAGCGGTCGGAGGTTTCGCTGCACAAACCCAGAGTCTAACGCGGCCTTTAAAGACCTCGAAGGTAAAGGCCTCTTTCATCCGGAATCAAAGAATCGTATTTTCTCGGACTGATCTTGACTATATGTTCAAGCCGACGCCGGAACTGACTCTTCGCTTGCTCTGGCTTGGCGGCCGGCGCGGCCTAACATGGCGTTAGGCCTCCAAGAGCCGCACACAATTCCTGATGAAGGGAGAGATGAGTGAGCTTCAGAAATCCATGAGGATCACTACGGTTCCGTTCTCCGCTATATTGATCGGTGGGCTCACGCTTGCCTATTCGATGTACGTTGCTTTTACACTGACTGGCAATGTCTTGGGTAATGTGAAGATAGTCCAGCTAGAGTCATATGGCGGCGTCACATTTTCGCACTTGAACAACCTTGAAATCTGGCGCCTCTTTGCGTCCCAGCTAATACATGCAAAACAACTCCATATGTTGTATAACGTGTCGTGCATTGTACTTCTGGGGCTATGCTTGGCGCGGCACGTAAGCAATGTGAAGTTCTTGTTGCTCTGGTTTGCTTCTGGTGCCGCGGGCACTCTTGCCAGCACTCTTTTTTCTGAACCGCCGTGGAATCTCGGTACGGGGGCATCACAAGCAGTAATAGGTATAGCCGCATTTGGTCTCGTCCTATCACATCGGAAAATTATTGCGTCAAAATCGGTTGTGGTCGTCCTTTGCTTTTCGATAGTTCCTGCAGTCATTCTTGATTTAATCTATGCGGGCTATCCAAAGCCAGGGCATGTAGTCGGAGCGCTAGTGGGTGTTCTTGCAGGTGTTGTGCATTCAAAGAGCTACGTCAAGAGCGAGGCTTAACTACCCATTGGAGCGGACCGATGGGGCGAGCTTCGATGTTTCCTGAAATGAAATCGGCCATCGGCTGCTCGATGCGGCATTAGGAGGCGCAGGATGTTTGCTCGCGTCATTGTAGAACCAGACCCGTCGCGCGCCCCTGTGTATGACAGCGTCACGCGCCAAGGTCGCTTTCAGTCTTTTTGCTGCGCCGGGTGCGGGCGGTCCGTTTCCATCGATTTCAACAAGTACATTGGACAAGACTGCGATCCCGAAACAGTCCTTGGAAATGAGCATGCGGAGGAGGTCGCGCAGCACTTCGGTATCCAGGGTCTTTCCTTGCGGAATGGCTGGCCAAGGGTGCGTATCGAAACCTGTGCGGGCTGCGGAGTCCGGTATCTTGTCTGTGTCGCGGAGTTTGAGCCGAGAATGAGCTGGTGCCAGGGAGTGCTGCATGGGGTGACCGAGCTGGCGCCTTCTAGCTAGGCGTTCAAGCCGGTTTCTGACGGCGCTACGCTTTTTCGAGGTGAATGAGGACGCCTAAAGCGAGTACTCGGTTCGAATGAGATTCCCAAAATCAGCTGCTTCTTCCGGAAAGTTAGAGGGCTTGATCAAGGCGTGGAGATCGGAGTATATGATAAAATGCAAGATCGTCGAGGTTGATAGCTGACTATATGTTCAAGCCGATGCCGGAACTGACTCTACGCTTGCGCTGGCCTTGTCGCCTGCGCGGTTTCACATGCCGTCAGGCGCACCAACGGGGCTAGATCGCATGCCTGCCAAACAACAGGTAGCCCATTTCTCAAGCGATGTTCTGGTCGCTGAGGGAGAGGCGTTTCTCTTTGCCAGAGTTCCGCCTGAACTCAGCAAGTCGCACTTGAGGCGTGGAAGAATCACCGCACGCCTGGCCATTGGCGAGAGCAGCTTCGATGCTCAGATGGAGCCGGACGGAAAGCTGGGACACTGGTTCGTGATCCCGCCCGACGTTGCGAAACGAGAGCAGATGTCGGCCAGAAAGCGGTCAGATTTTTCGCTCATTCCGCTGGATCGGCAACCAGAACCGATACTCCCCGAGAGCTTCAAGGCGCTCTTTAGCAAGAGTGTAAGCGCACAAGCCACCTGGGTGAGTGCGAGCACGTTGGCAAAGATCGATTGGGTGCATTGGATGGAGTCGGCCAAGCAAGAAGCAACGAGGAAGGAACGCGCAACTACTGCGATCGACATGCTGGAGAAGGGGAAGAAGCGAGTCTGCTGTTTTGACTCGTCGGGCTACTTCAGCAAGGCACTTTCTTGTCCGCCGGAAGCCGGCTAGCAGGCGTGGTCAAGTGCGCCTGACAGTTCGCTCAAGCAAGGAGATCAATCGCTTCGCGATTGATGCAGCCACTTCGGTCAGGGGTTGGAGACCTTAATATGGAATCCTCTGCACCATACACTCGTGATGAGCTCCAGACTGCCGGCGCCGGCTTTCCGGATCGCGGGCTCCGTTGCCCGCTGTGCAACACCCTTGTTCCGCAATTTGCGGAGCTGTCCGATGCAGACGAACAGAGGATCCTGGAATTAATCCGAAACGGCGAGAGTTTGCTTGCGATGGCTGAGCTGCAGAGAGTTGCCTCGTGTCCCGAGCGCTGGGCGAAAATCTGGGTAGTGCATTCCGGTCGTCCAGGTGTGAAGATTGCCGGTGCGCCATGTCCGCATTGCGGGCAACCACTTCGCACCGCTGAGGCCATGCAGTGTCCGCATTGCTTCGCTGACTGGCACTGAGTGTGCGCGCTTTCCCCATCAGGCGTTTATTTATGTGTTCAAGCGTACTGCTGGGAGTTGCTCTGAGGTTTCCTGATATTCTGCCGCGCAGCGGCCGCCTAAAATGGCGTTGGACCTTGTTCGATGCACCTCTTCGACAGTTCGATATTCGGAGCAATCTCGTGAAATTAAATTCCATGAAGCGCATCATACTTGCGAATCTGACACTATTGCTGCTCTTGTTTCTACCCTAGCTTGGATCCGCATCAGAATCTTGTAACGACAAGCTTGAAATGGCCGCGCTGGATAATTCCGCGCTTCGCCTGCTCCTGTATTCGAGCCTGTTGGAAAATGGCTTGGAAGGTGTGAACAGGAAACTCGTCATAGCGTCAGCTCGAGGCGATGCGCTCGTGGGTCGAGATCTAGTCATCATGGCTACACCATCATTGGTCGAAAAATATGGGAACGTGTCATACGACGCTTGGCCAATGGCTGCGTCGTTGGAAAGTGAATGTGTCGACTGCTCAGAATCGGCCAAATCGTTCTTGCGGGCTTCTGCCCGTTGGGAATCTGTGGCTAAGCTGAATGGCGTAGCAAGTGAGTAATTCGTTTTTCCTGGAGCCCCTTTGTGCAAGGGTTTACGATATTGTCATGCTGATGTCGGAACTGACTCTTCGCTTGTTCTGGCGTAGCGGCCGGCGTGGCTTAACATGGCGTCAGGCGTCGCAAACAACCACCATTGCAGCTCATTGCCATGGCTGAACTCAAGACCAAAGCCACAGAGGCGAGTATCGACGAGTACCTCGCATCCCGAGCAAACGAGGAGCAACGGGTCGACTGCCAGGTCCTGATGGCCATGCTCACGCGAGTAACCAAGGAAAAGCCCAAGATGTGGGGCCCTAGTATCGTCGGATACGGCACCTACAAGTACACCTATGAGAGCGGTCGAACCGGGGAGATGTGCCGAGCGGGATTCGCCATCAGGGGCAGAGAGCTGGTGATCTACATCCTGGCGGAAGGCGGCGAACAGCAAGGGCTCCTGAGGGAGCTGGGCAAGCACAAGATGGGCAAATCCTGTCTCTATATCAAACGCCTCGCAGACATCAATCCAGATGTCCTCGAGAAACTTGTTGTTGGTTCACTTGCGCAGCTCAAGTCGAGGTATGGCTAGCCCGACCCCTCGCGCATGCTCGGCCGCTACGGCAGGCACTGTGAGCCCTGTTCCGCGGCAGGTGGTGCATCATCGCGGACCAGGCTTCAAACGCCTGCCTCCGCGGGCAGCTTGGCTCGAACGTCAGCCTTCCGTCCATGGCGCCATCTGGTTTGCGAAGTGCAATCCTGTCGGCTTCCTCCTGTTCGCCAGGATCCCCCATGCCCTCACTATCACGGCTCAGCAAGTACCTTGCATCCTTCTTCAAGCGCAGCTGGAAACTTGAAGACTACCCGTTGGTCCTGAGGCAGCAGGAGAGCTTGAACGAAGGTCAGCCGGTCCCTCCGTGGGTGGCGACAATCGATGGCTGGCACCTGACCGGCCTCGGTGAGACTAGCGATACCGCAATCCAAGACTTGCGCTCCAGGTTCGAGGCTTATCGAGCCGAGAACACGCTTCCCCGTCCAGGCACAAAGGTTCCGTTGCAGTTTGCCGGGGCCTCCGAATTGGACAGGCACGGCGAGTTCGCTTACGAGTTCATTGAGCAACACGTGGGCGTTCGCCCTTTCTTCATGTCTGATGGCACCACGCTTGCTGATTTCGATGGTGTGACGCCGATGGAAGATGTCCATGCATCTATCCGAGACCACTATGGCGTAGAGTCAGAGCCGTTCGAAACAGAGCCGCTATGGATGCTTCTCGACTCCGTGAAGTCCGCCCGAGGCAGCGAGATCTGACTATAGGTTGAAGCCGACGCCGGAAATGTCTCTTTGCTTGCTCTGGCTTGACGGCCGGAGCGGCTTAACATGGCGTTTGGCGTCTTTCGATAATCTGCAAGTTGGGAGCCGTAGGAGCGGATGATGAGCAAAAAGCAGAGGTCGGGAATAGTCAGAGCGCTCAATGCGGTATGCGCAGTGGTGCTAGTGGTCGCCGGACTGTACGTCGTCATCGCAGGGTTCCAAATTGCCGCAGTCGTTGCGCTTGTATGTGCCACAGCCGGAGTCGCTACACCTGTACTCCTGAGTGGCGAGGGGATTCTCGAAGTGGTCTCAGGAATATTCGGGGCCCTTCTTGACGGTCTTGTGGCAGTCTTCGAGGCTATTCTTGATATTTTCTCTGGCATTTTCGGATGAAAACACGCGGCTGCGAAAGCCTCGTGCCGCCGGAAGCCGGCTTGTACGCCGGCGAAGGTTGATGAACGAAGGGTCGGTTGGAAAATGCGGTTGGCCATCCGCCGCTCAATGTGGCGTCAAGGCTTGTCGTTGTGGGTCCAGAATTGTCTGGACGCTTTCCCCCATGAAGCCAGAAGCGTCCAGACAAGTCTGGACCTACAAGTGCCCGGGCGGTGCGATGCTCTCCCGTGTCCCGTGTCCCGTGTCCCGTGTCCCGTGTCCCGTGTCCCGTGTCCCGTGCCCTGTGCCCTGTGCCCCGTGCCCCGTGCCCCGTGCCCCCTGTCCCCGCTACTCCCAGCGCAAGGCCACCATTGGGTCTACCTGGGCGGCGCGTCGGGCCGGCCACCAGGCGGCGAGCAGGGCGATGTTGGCGAGCACCAGCGTGGCGCCGGTGAGTACCCAGGGATCCGTGCCTTCCAGGCCGAAGAGCAAGGATTGGGCGGCCTGGCCTAGCCCCAGCGCCAGAGCCAGGCCGATGCCGCCACCGATGGCAAACATGCGCGCCACTTGGGTCAGCTGGGACAGCAGCACCTGCCGCGGCGCGGCGCCAAGGGCGAGGCGCAGGCCGATCTCCCGGGTGCGCTGGGACAGGGTGTAGGACAAGGCGCCATAGACTCCGATGGCAGCGAGTAGCGTTGCCAGAATGGCGAAGGCGCTCGACAGCAGACCGACGAAATGTTCCACCACCAGATTTTGCCGGATCTCCTGGCGCACGGTGCTCAGATTCTCGATCGGCAGATCCTGATCGACAGCCGCCACCACTTTCGGCAGGGTGGTCAGCAGATACTCCGGCGCCTGCTGGCTGCGGACGTAGAAGTACATCGAGCGATGGGCCAGATTCTGGCGTCGGGGCAGCAGGAACTGCACCGGGGCTTCGGATCGGACACTGTCGTAATGGGTGTCTTCGATCAGTCCGATGATCTCGAGATCCAGCTCTTCCTTGGCCCCGACGGCCATACGCTTGCCGATCACTTCGTCGCCCAGCCCGAAGTATTCCGCGAAACGCCGATTGACGATGGCCACTCCGGGGCGATCCACGCCATCGGCGGCGGAGAAGTCCCTTCCAGCCAGCAGGCGGATGTCCAAGGTGCGCAGGAAATCCTGACCGACCTCGTTGTACAGCGCACTGGCTTCGCTCGGGTCCGGGGCCGTGTAACCCTCTACCGAGACATTGGTGCCCCAGTTGCTGCCGCTCAGCAGCGGCACCATCGAGGTGGTGACGGCGCTGACGCCAGGCAGCGCGGCCAGTTTTTCTTCCAGCTCATCGAAGATCGCCGCAGTTCGCTCCCGACTGTAGCCATTGCGGCCCGGTGCAATCTCGAAGGTGGCGAGGGAGTCGACCTGCATGCCCAGCTCCACCTGACTGAGGTTGTGCAGGCTCTGAATGAACAGGCCCGCCAGTACCAGCGAGGTCATCGAACAGGCAATCTGCAGGGTGGCGAGTGCGGCTCGAAAGCGGGTGGCAATACGGCTGCCGCCACTGCCGGTGGCGGCGCTCTTGAGAGCGCGCATCGGCTCGGTCCGCGACGCCTGCCAGGCGGGAAACAGGCCGAATACCAGGATTGTGGACAGGGCAATCAGGATGGCGTAGCGCAGGGCTGCGGTGTCCAGACCGCCGGAGACGACCTGCGCCACATTGGTTGGCATCGCTGACAGCAATCCCTTCAGACAGAGCAGGGCAATGGGAATGCTGACGGCCGCTCCCATGAGCGCCAGCAGCAGCGATTCGATCAACTGCTGGCGCAGCAGCTGACGGTCGCTGGCGCCGATGGATGCGCGAACCGCGATTTCGCCAGCGCGTGCCGACGCCCGCGCCAGCAGCAGGTTGGCAACATTCATGCACGCCACCAGCAGTACCAGCGTAGCTACGGCCAGCAGCAGCACGATCGGCGTTGCCGCGTTGGTGGACAGGCTGCTCTGGCCCCGCGCGCCGGGTTCCAGCAACAGCGGTTTGGCCTTGAACTCGGCCAGCGTGGCGGCATCCATGCCCTGCTGCAGCGGTGCCTCCACCTCGTCGAGGATGCGCGAGTACAGACTGTGCATCTGCTGTTGGGCCGATGCCAGGTCGAAGCCGGGCTTCAATCGCGCGAACAGATAGACCCAATAGCTCTGCCGATTGTCATGATCGTCTGCGGCGCCAGACGTCAGCAGCCAGCGCAGGCTCAAGGGTACGAACACCTGCGGGCGGGTACCGATGGTCGTGCCCTCGAATCCTTCGTGCGCCACGCCGACGATGGTCAGCAACTCGCCATTCACCCGCAGGGTCTGGTTGACGACATCGGATGCGCCGCCCAATTGTCGCATCCAGTAGCTGTGACTCAGTACCGCGATCCGAGGCTCGCCCATTCCCAGGTCGTCGTCGGCATTGAGCAAACGTCCCAGCGCAGGCTGGAGTTGCAGCACTGAGAAGTACTCGGGCGAGACCAGCATCGCGTCGCCAGCCTGGGTTTGGCCGCGAAAGGCCAGATTGATCGACAGGCTGCGATGGGCGGCGATGCCCGTGAACACCGACTGCTGCTCGCGCAGGTCGCGCCACATCGGGTAGCTGAAGATCGCTTCCCGAGGGCCGGCGCTGTTGTTCGAGGTTGATCCGCGCTTCGGGCCCGGCGACGTCAGATTCACCAATTCCTGGGCGCGGGGCACCGGCAGTGGTCGGGTCACGATCTGCTCGAAGATCGAGTACACCGCGGTATTGGCACCAATGCCCAAGGCCAGCGTCAGCACCGCAATCCAGGTGAACCCGGGTTTGGACAGCAGCGCTCGCCAGGCGTGGCGGAGTTCGGACAGCAACTGATTCCCCATTCGAGCGCACCTCAAGGTTTGCGGGCGGATCACACGCAGGCAGCGTGGGTCAGTGGGTTGCAAAGGGCGTGCCGATCGCAAGTGATTGATTTGCATAGCTGGGAGCGAGGACTTTGGAACAGGGTCGGCCACTAGCGGACATCCGTGTTCGATTGCGAACTGCACGCCGCCTGTTCATCATCGACTGCACCCTGTCTGGAGCCCCGCGCCATGCTGACGATCTACGGAATGGCAACGTCGGGAAATTGCTACAAGGTGCAGTTGCTGCTGGCCCACCTGCGCAGGCCTTATCGCTGGGTGGAAACCAACAGCGCGGCGGGCGAAACCCGCACGGCGGAATTCCTGGCCCGCAATCCCAACGGCAAGGTGCCCCTGCTGGAGTTGGAACCCGGGCGATATCTGGCTGAGTCCAATGCCATCCTCTGCTTTCTGGCCGAAGGCAGCGAGATGCTGCCCGCGGATGCCTGGGAGCGGGCGCTAGTGCTGCAATGGCTGTTCTTCGAGCAGTACAGCCACGAACCCTATGTCGCTGTCGCCCGCTTCATCTGCCGATGGTTGCCGCCCGATCACGAGCGCCGCAACGACCTGCCGCGGCTGCAGGCTCGCGGCCATGAGGCATTGGCGGTCATGGAGCGCCAGCTTGCAACAACGCCCTATCTGGCGGGTGAGCACTTCAGCATTGCCGACATCGCGCTGTACGCCTACACCCACGCCGCCGGCGACGGCGGTATCGAGTGGTCAGGCTATCCGCATCTGCAGCGTTGGCTGGGCCGGGTGGCTGGTCAGCCGGGCCATGTGCCGATGGCGGTGTGAGAATCCCGGTCGCCCCTGGCGCGGTAGGGACCGACCAAATCTAGAGGAGGCAAGCCATGGGCGATCGCAGTGATCCGGCCTTTCGCACCGAACACGATTCCATGGGCGAGCTCAAGGTGCCGGCCGAGGCACTCTGGGGCGCGCAAACTCAGCGCGCAGTGCAGAACTTCCCGATCAGCGGGCAGCCGCTGCCGCGTGGCTTCATTCGTGCCCTGGGCCTGGTGAAAGCCGCGGCCGCCGCCGTGAACCGGCGTCTGGGCCATCTTGATTCGGCACGCGCCGAGGCGATTCTGGCGGCGGCGATGGCGGTGGCATCCGGCGAGCACGATGTCGCCTTTCCCGTCGATGTCTTCCAGACCGGCTCGGGTACGTCGAGCAACATGAACGCCAATGAGGTCATCGCCACGCTGGCCAGTCGCAGCGCCGGGGTACAGGTACATCCCAACGATCACGTCAATCTGGGGCAGTCTTCCAACGACGTGATTCCCGCAGCCATACAGATCGGCGCGACCTTGCTGGCTGAGGTCGACTTGCTGCCGGCGCTGCGCCAGCTGGTCGCCGCCATCGAAGAGCGTGCGGCGGAGTTCAGTGCGGTCGCCAAGACCGGGCGCACCCATCTGATGGACGCCATGCCGCTGACGGTGGGCCAGGAACTGGGCTGTTGGGCGGCGCAGCTGCGCAGTGCGGAGCAGCGCCTGGTGGATACCCTGCGTCGGGTGCGGCGGCTGCCGATCGGTGGTACCGCGATTGGCACCGGCATCAACGCTGACCCGGCTTTTGCCGCCTCCGTCTGCGCCGAACTCACGCGAATCAGTGGCAGCGAGTTTCGATCTGCGCCAAATCTGTTCGAGGGCATTGCCGCCAAGGATGAGTGCGTGGAACTCTCCGGACAACTGAAGACGCTCGCCTGTGCCCTGATGAAGATCAGCAATGATCTACGCTGGATGAACTCAGGGCCGCTGGCGGGTCTGGGTGAGATCGAGCTGCCCGCGCAGCAGCCCGGCTCCTCGATCATGCCCGGCAAGGTCAATCCGGTGATTCCGGAAGCGGCGTGCATGGTCGCGGCTCAGGTTATCGGCAACGATGCCGCGATCACCATCGGCGGCCAGTCCGGCAATTTCCAGCTGAACGTGATGCTGCCGCTGATCGCCCGCAATCTGCTGGAAAGCCTGAGTTTGCTGAGTGCGGTGATGCCGCTGCTGGCGGAACGCTGCATCCAGGGAATGAAGCTGCGCCAGACCCGTATCGACGAGGCCCTGGCGCTCAACCCGATTCTGGTGACGGCCCTGAATCCGGTGATTGGCTACGAGGCCGGTGCTGCCATCGCCAAGCGCGCCTACGCCGAGGGCCGTCCGATTCTGGAGGTGGCCCTGGAGAGCACCGATCTGACCGAGGAAAAGCTTCGGGGATTGCTGGATCCGCTGGCTCTGACCCGCGGAGGCATTCCGGGTGACGGCGATCGATAGTTGGGTAAATTGACCTGCATTCACCGGGAACTACGACAGCGGCGATTCTGGCGTAGTGGATTGCGGGAGGATCAGACCGTTGTCCTGCAGCGCGGTCAGCAAGGCATCGGTGTCGCGCTCGATGTCTGTCATCGGCGCGCTGAACTCGGTCGCGATGATCTGGCAGATCTGGCTGCGGTTGTGGCCCTGCGTCAGCAGCTGCCAGATGCGGGTGCCCACGGTGTTCAGGCCAAAGTACTGACCGGACGCCAGATTCAGCAATACCGTTTCGTCGCCCACCTGTTGGAACGTAACATGGCTGGAGACGGTGATGGTCTGGTTGGGATCCATTTCTGAATTGGGAGACCTGAGGCAGCATGAATGATAGTCCGGCGGCGTCCGAGTCTGGCCTCGGATCGGCAGCGGCCAGCCAATGGATTGCTACGGTGCTGGCGGGTGGCAGGCCACAGCCGCTTCCGGAGGCCGCTGTCCGGCCGATCGTCGATTGCGCCGAGACCCAGGGCGTGGCCGCGCTGCTGTATCAGCAGCTTGCTGGGCATCCTGGTGCTGGCGCGGCTTCCGAAGTCGCCAGGGCCCTGGCACCGCTGCATGCGCGCGCCATCGCGCTGGAAATGCTGCGCAGGGAGGAGAGTCGCCGTGTGCTGGCTGCATTGGCGCAGGCCGATCTCCCAGTGCTGGTGCTCAAGGGGGCGGCGCTCGCTCAGTGGGCTTATCCGGCCACTTATCTCAGGGCTCGTGACGATCTGGATCTGCTGTTCGCTGATCGCCGTGCAGCCGAGCAGGCGCGGCAGATTCTGCTGCGACTGGGCTACGTCGGCGAGGCACCAGCGGCCAATGGACCGCAGTACGAGCTGACCATGATTCGCCCACAGGCGGTCGGGCCTGACTGGCATGTCGATGTGCATTGGCGCATGAGCCCACACCCGGTCTTTGCCGAGTGTTTCGAGTTTTCCGAATTGCTGGCGGCCTCGGTGGTATTGCCCGAGGGTGGGCGAGGCCTGGGCAAGGTCCATGCGCTGCTGCACGCCGCCATCCATCGGGTGTCCAATCTGCTGATCGGACAGGGTGATCGACTGGTCTGGCTGTTCGATCTGCACCTCATTGCCCGGCAGCTGGAAGCTGACGATTGGGCGCAGTTGTCGAGCCTGGCGGAATCGAGGCGATTGGCCGGTGCCTTGCTCGCGGCCATGCAGGCCAGTCAGCGATTTTTCGGCACAGCATGGCCGCCCGAGTTCGTCGCCAGCCTGCAAGACTGGGCTGATGCCGAGGTCTTCAAGGTCGATCGGGCCCATCTGCGTGGCTATTTCGAGTGGGAGACCCTGCGCACGCTGTCGCTCGGCGCCCGCGTGGCATTGCTCTGGCGCAAGCTGATACCGGACAGGCGCTACATGGCCGAGCGCTATCGCTTGCAGCATGGCCGGCAGCTGCCAATAGCCTATCTGCGGCGCTGGATGGAGGGCCTGCGCATCCTTGGCGCCTGGTGGCGCAAGCGACCGCCGACATGAGAGGGCAGGGGGCCCAGGCTGTTGTAGCCCGAAAGCGCGTAGCGCTGTCCGGGTGCAGAGCCCCGGTGAGCCGCTGCGCGGCACATCGGGCTACCAAAGCAGAGGCCCAGGCTGTTGTAGCCCGAACTGCGCGCAGCGCTGTCCGGGCGCAGAGCCCCGGTGAGCCGCTGCGCGGCACATCGGGCTACGAAAAGCAGAGCCCCGGTGAGCCGCTGCGCGGCACATCGGGCTACCAAAAGCAGCGTCAACGGGCGAGGCTGTCGAAAATGGCCTCGACGCTGGCTCGATCGCGCTCGAAATAGAATTCGGCGGGGGCGGTGTACATCAGAAAACTCAAGCTGCCGTCAGCGCCTTCGGCCAGCAGCAGGCCGCGATAATGCAGGCCGTCGCGATTGTCGTAGCGCAATTCGGCGCGAAAGCCGGTGTGGCCGTTCAGTCGGGCGGGGCGCAAATCCAGTGCTGCGACATTGCTGAAGCCCGACGCGCGCAGCCCCTCAATGATCAACTCGCTGATCTCAATCTCACTCAGGCCCGCGCGAAAGCGCGCGCCCTCATCGTTCTTGCCGCGCATCCGTCCCCTGAAAACGTGTTCACCGGGTTCAATGTCGGTATAGACCTGCAAGGCATTGAGCAAAGTGCCATCGCGGGTCCACAGGCGTTCGCCACGGTGGCCCAGGTCCGACCAGGTCAGCGGTGTGGTCAGCGGCAATCCATCCACGGTCTGCGCGCCGGGCTGGATCAGCGGCGAAGCGCAGCCGGCGAGCAGGACTGCTCCTGCCATGGCCGATAAACGACTGCGCAAGCGCGCGGGTGGACGGTGATGGGTCATTGCAGCCAGCTTTCGATCACGGCGCGGTCTTCGGCGTCGGGGCTCAGCTGCAGATAGGTGCTCCAGGCGTCCATGGCAGCCTGTTTTTCGCCCAGTTGCTGCTGCATCAATCCCAATCCGCGCCAACTTTCAGGCGGTGCTCCGCCTTCGGCGATGGCCTTCCTGTAGGCGTCGCGGGCGCGGACGAAATCTCCCTCCCTCGCGCGACGTCGGTACATCTCGGCCGCAAAGTATTCTGTTTCTGCCCTGGCTTGCGACAGACCGAGCAGGCGCGCCAGCAGGACTTCGGTCTGGGCATAGTGGCGACGGCCGATTTCGTCCTGCAGCCAGCCGCCGCGCTGCGCCTTGATGGCTCGCCAATAGGCTGCTGCTTCCCGGCGTTCGCTTTGGCCGGTTGCGGCTGCTGTCAGGCGATCGCGGCGCTCGGCGCTGGCAGGGTGAGCGGAAAAGATAGATGACAACAGGTTCTTGTCACGCATCTGTGTCTCATCCCAGATATCGCCCCAGAGTTGGCCGACACGACGATCGTCATAGCCTAATTCGCGCAGACGCTTGAGGCCATAGTCATCTGCTTCGCGCTCCTGTTGGCGGCTGAACGCAAACATGTCGCCATAGGCTCCCAGACTCGCAACGCCTCCGATCAGGCCTCCGCCTAGCAAATGCAAAGCAAGTGTCAGCTCGTTGGTCGATTTGAGCTTGCGCCAGTGTGCAAGCGAGTGGCGACCTACATAGTGACCGACCTCGTGTCCGATCACGGCTGCAAGCTGGGCTTCGTCTTCCACTCGCAGCAGCAATCCGGTCCAGATGATCAGCATGCCATTCGGCGCCATTTGCGCATTGAAGTAGGGCTGTCGGACCAGATAGACCCGGATCCGGGCGCAAAATTCACCGGCGACCCGGCAGCTCAGTTCCTGCAGGTAGCGATTCAATTCGCCATCGCGAACGACCGAGGGCGATTGCGCCAACTCGCGCTCGTAGCTGTCGAACTGCATGATCAGTCCCGCTTCGTCGCTGGCGCTGTCCGCTGCTGAGGCGGCGGGTTCCAGCAGCTCGACCCGGTTCGGAGATGCGCAGGCGGTCAGCAGCAGGCAGAACGCCAGCAGCCTACCAATGACTCCGCGAGAGAGTGCAGCGCCCGTTGTGGCGCTCACAACGGCAGCCCGTCCAACAGTCGGGTGACGGATTCGAACGTGCCAGGCGCATCGCGAAGATCGCCCGTTTGCGCTTGCAATAGATTGAACCAGATCAGCCTGCCGTCGTTGAGATCGACCAGCGAGGCGAAGCCGATTTGCTCTCCGGGGGAAATACCAGAGCCATAGCTGTCGCGCACGAGTACAAACAATGCATAGCGCGCAGCAGGATCCAGCTTGCGGGCGCCCGGTCCGAGCGTCCAGTCAAAGCGTTTGCCCTTGGAAGCAAGGCCAGGCCCGAAATATCCGTGCAGCAGAATGCTCCTACCTACGGCGCGGTGCAGCAGGATGATCTGGCGTTGGCGCGCTGCCAGATCCACATCCTCCGACGGCCGGAAATGCGAAATACGCGCCTCGCGTGCGGCCAGCGCCGATTCCAGGGCATGGTTGACGTTCTTCCTTGCTGCCGTTGTCCAGTCTGCACGGGGCTGCTGCAACCCCGAGCTGAGCAATTCGGTGAGCTCAATATCGGGTTCCACGATCAACACTGCTGCACCACGACCCAGCGCCGCATGTTCGCCGATTCCCGCGGCCATGTGATGGCGGGTATAGGCGCAGGCGTTTAGCAACAGAAGCAGGCCCATCACGAGCCCAGCTCTGGTCAGATAAACGCTTCGGCCGCGCAAGCCTAGCAGCGTCGACAGGCCAGACTGCATCCTGCAGGGTGTTTCCCCGGGCCCCCAATTCTGGCAGTAGCCGGCTGCCCGCGCTGGCGGAGCAACCGAGGTCGCCATTGTGCTATCAATCATTCAAATCCATTAGCAAACAGATTGTCCCCGCTCGCGGTCGGCAGCGGCCATACCCAGGCACCGCGAGAGCGCGTCCACACCGCCAGCGTGGTGAAGCCGCGGTCGATGGTCATGTCCCAGATCATCACGTTCGGCAGACCCAAGTGCTTCTGCCAGACCACCGGATTGGCCTCGACATTGTCGGTGTAGTACAGGCCCCAGTCGGAACCGGCAAAGACCTGGCGCGGGTTGTTGGGATTGACGATGACGCTGTTGACCGGAATGTTCGGCAGATTGCCCGAGACATTGCGCCAGGTGAAGCTGGCACAGGCGGCGGTGCAGGTCACCTGGAACACATGCCCGGGCGTCGCCGGCGTGTTCTGATCGAAACCGGCCATGGCGGCGTAGCCGATCAGCGGATTGACCGGATCGGTGGCCACGTCCAACACAAAGCGATTGGGCAGTACGGTGTTGTTGCCGGTGACATTGACCCAGCTGGCCGAGTTGTCGATGTTCTGACCCATGTTGAAGCCGATCCAGACATTGCCGTCGTTGGTGCCGGCGATGGCGATGTCCGGGGTGTTGACCGCATAGGCGACCTGGTTGATGTAGGAACGTGCGCCAAGTGTGCCCTTGGTCAGGTCCGGGCTGTTGGGGCGCCAGCTGCTGGTCGGCACGCCGCCGGTGACCGATTCCCAGACTCGATAGCTGCCGGCGATGATGCGGCCGCAACCGGTCGCTGCCGGGCAGCCGGTGGTTTCGCCACCGAAGCGGTAAAGATCAAAATTGGTGATGAAGGCCTTGCGGTCACCGCCCCAGCCGCTGGGTGCGGCGCTCTGGGTGCTGGTGCTGCCGAGGCCGCCGCTGGCGCTGGAGGTGGCCACGATCGCGCCATTCTGGCTGGAGTAGTACCAGCGCTGCTGCAAAATGGGCTCGATCGTGCTCCAGAAGCCGTCGCCACCGTTGCGCGAGGCCCAGGACTGGGCACCGAAATTGCCGCCGGACCAGGTTGAGACCATGCAGGAGTTGTCCTGCGCGCCGCCCACGGCGCTGGCTGTCGGCGCGGTGTTGAAGTTGGGCGAAATGCCACCGGAGTAGAACTCGATGGTGTTCAGCGTGGCATTGAGCGAAGTCCAGGTCGGCGAAGCGGCGAGGGCGTTGGCGGTGTAGTAGACGCCACCGTCGGTGCCGATCAACAGCCGGTTCGGGTCGTTGTTGACGAAGCTGCGGGCATGGTGATCTACATGCGGCGCGCTGCCCATGCTGCTGAAGCTGGTGCCGCCTGTGGTCGAGCGGAAGGTACGGAAGGCGCTGAGGATCACCGTGTTCGGCTCAGTCGGGTGCACGCTCATGCCGGCGTTGTACCAGCTCTGGGTGCCAGCGCCGCTGACGTCGCCGATCTGCTGGGTCCAGCTGTTGCCACCATCACCGCTGCGCCACACGCCCAGGATCACCGGGCTGCCGCCGGCCGCCGGGATGTTGCCGACCTGGGCATAGAGCACATTGGGATCAGAAGGTGCGATGGCCAGATCAATGCGGCCGATCGAGTTGGCCGGCGTCGGTGCCCCGCCGCCCGTGCCGGTCGGCCAGCCGTTGTCCGCGCGCGAGACCAGAGTGAAGTCCAGCGGACAGCCACTGGCAGGGACAGTGCCGCGATAGATGCCATTGGCGCCGTTTTGGTTGAGATCGGGCTGCACCGGTGTTTCAAAACCGCGGGTGCCGACCGCGGCGATGATTCGGGTGGTGGCGCCGAGATCAGTCAGGATCAGACCGGTGGTGTCCTGGCGCTGGCTGGAGAAGCTGTTGGTCAGGCAGGGGCCGGTCCAGTTGTCACCGCCGTCATAGGACAGGAACAGACCGGTCTTGGCGCCGACGATGACGATGTTGGAATTGTTGGGATCAACCGCCACCTTGCCGATGGCCTGGTATTGCGGAACGCCATTGGCGCTGGGCGGATAAAAGGGATTGAAGACGGTTTCGCCCTTGACCGTCCAGGTGTCGCCGCCATCCACCGACTTGAGCACGCCGTTGGAGCCGAAGGAGTAGGAGCCATATCGCAGATCGCCGGTGCCGGCGTAGAGCACGTTGGGGTTGTTCGGATCCAGGGTCAGATCGCCGATGGCACTGTTCTGGATCGGCTCCAGCGTGGCCGAGTTGTCGGTGGTGTTGACCCAGGTGGTGCTGGCATCGCAGCAGTTCGTGGTCTTCCATACGCCGCCGCCATCGGAACCGATCCAGGCGATGGCCGGATTGGTGGGATGGCTGACGACCACATTGGTGCGACCGGCAACACCGCCGCCGCTGCCCAGCGGGCGTGGTCCCAGCGGAGTGAAATTGCCGGGATCCAGGGCGCGACCGGCACTGCGTTGCAACTCGATACCGGCAGGCAGCGACTGCTGAACCTTCGACGCTTGATCCGCTGCTCCCACCAGCCAGTGCGGATTGAAGTGGCCCGTGGGGTAGGAGGCGCGCTCGGACCAATAGCTGCCGTCGTAGGCTTCCTTGGCCAGCTCGCCAGTCAGCGGCTGGCGCACCGGTAAATCCGCCCCGACCAGGGGCTTGGGCGCCTGAGACGCGCAGCCGATCATGGCCGATATCGCGACGAAGAGCAGACACGGGCGTAGCGCTGATTTCATGAGGTGCGTCCGGCGAGAGGATCGCCGGATCATCCGCGGGATCGCCGTCCCCGGCAAGGGAAGCGATCACGCTCCGGAGGTTCGGAGCGCGGACCGCTCAATTCCAGCTGCAGACCACCTTGCCGCAGCTCCCGGCCTCCATCAGATCGAAGCCGCGCTGGAAATCGTCGATGTGGATCTGGTGGGTCAAGACCTTCTGCAGCGGGAAGCCGGTCAGCACCATCTGGGTCATCTTGTACCAGGTTTCGTACATGCGTCGGCCGTAGATTCCCTGCAGGGTAAGGCCCTTGAAGATCACCTTGTCCCAGTCGATGCCGGCACCCTTGGGCAGAATGCCGAGCAGCGCCACCTTGCCGCCGTGGTACATGCAATCGAGCATGTCCTGGAACGCGCGCTGGTTGCCGCTCATTTCCAGGCCGACGTCGAAGCCCTCCATGTGCAGATCGGCCATGACGTCCTTGATCGACTGCTGGGCGACATTGACCACCCGGGTGGCACCCATGTCGGCCGCCAGCTTCAGGCGGTAGTCGTTGACATCGGTGACCACCACATTGCGGGCGCCGACGTGCTTGCAGATGCCGGCGGCAATGATGCCGATGGGCCCTGCGCCGGTGATCAACACATCCTCGCCGATCACATCGAATTCCAGTGCGCAGTGGGCAGCATTGCCGTAGGGATCGAAGAAGGCCGCCAGTTCCGAAGAGATCTGGTCCGGTATCGGCCACAGATTGGACGAGGGTACTGCGATGTACTCGGCGAAAGCGCCGTTGCGGTTCACGCCGATGCCTACCGTGTGCGGACACAGGTGCTGTTTGCCGGCCCGGCAGTTGCGGCAGACGCCACAGACGATATGGCCTTCGGCCGACACCCGCTGACCGAGCTGGTAGCCGGTCACGCCCGGTCCCATGTCGACGATGCGGCCCACAAACTCGTGGCCGATGACCAGCCCCGGCTTGATGGTGCGCTGGCTCCAGTCGTCCCATTTGTAGATGTGCAGATCGGTGCCGCAGATGGCGGTCTTTTCCAGCTTGACCAGCACTTCATTGGGACCGATCTCCGGCATCGGCACCTGCTCCATCCAGATGCCCTTGGTCGCTTCGCGTTTGACCAGCGCTTTCATCATCTGTGGCATGACATGGGTCCTTTCGGCAGCAGGGGCCATGGAGTATAGGGGCGCCAGCGACGCACACTTTCGCTGCCACATTCCGAGCGGATCGGTCCTCGTTCAGCAAGACGCCTGAGCTCAATGGGCCGCGTGCGGGTCGGCCGGCTTCAACAAACTCGCCCGATACTCGCGCACCGGCACGGCACCGAGCGCCAGCATGCCGTCGACGAACTCGCGCAGCGGTCGCTCAGGGTACTCACGGCGCCAATCCAGCCAGATCGAGTGGATATCGCGATAGCCCAGGTGATAGGTGGTCAGCTGCGGTGAGCTGAGCACCGCGCGCTGCCACAGGTTGCTGGCGAACTGGGCATCGAGCAGCGCGTCCTCGGTGAGGAAGCGCTGGAGTCGCGCCTGATCCCAGTGGCGGGTATGCACGCTGATGTCGGCGATCAACCGCGCCAGGTTTTCCAACTGCTTCTTGTAGTGTGCCAGCCGTTCTGGTGGGCCGCCCCAGCCCAGATCCAGCATCAGGCGCTCACTGAAACTGCCCCAGCCCTCGGTGTAGACACCATCGCCGAACAGACTGCGCACCGGGTGCGGCAGTCGTGCAGCCACCTTCAGCTGCACATAGTGCCCGGGCACCAGTTCATGGGTCAGGATCATGCGGTTGAAGGCGGTATTGAAGGCGCTGAAGAATCGCGCCTTGGCGTCATCCGGCGCCGAGTCCGGGATATTGGGCAGCAGGAACAGGGTTTCGGCGTCTGGCTGGAAGGGGCCCGCCGGATAGACGCCGCCCACGCTCTGGCCGCCCAGCCAGGCTGGTGCGGTGTCGATGACCAGCGTGCGCGGCTCAGGCACGCTCATCAGCTCATGGCTCTGGGCAAAGGCAAAGGCGGCGTCGGTGTCGGTGCTGAACTGGGCGACCAGTTTTGCCGTGGAGTTGGGTCGAGCTGCCTCGATGGCCGCAAAGAGCTGCCGCAGCACGGCGCTGTCGTCCAGAGGCATCTTCTGCTCTGGATAGAACTGTCGCCACACGCCGCGGCCATAGGCGGCAGCTTCCTGGCGCTTCTCACCCAACTCGCGGTGAGCCTCGACCAGTATCTGCGACACCGGCCTGTCAATGCCGGTGACGATGCGGAAGCGCTCGTCGTAGTCGGTGCCGAGTCGAAAATCAGCGTGGGCCGTGGCAGCCATCTGTTCGGTACGTGCAGCCAGACGAGCGATGGCATCCGCCGCTTTGGCTCCGCTGCGTTGAAGTCGACGCGCGAGCGCTCTGGTGGCGCCCTCGGCCGCGGGCAACCCGCTGCGATAGAACTCCGCCAGCGCGCGCAGCCGCTCCGTTGCCGCCTGTGCGCGTTCGGGTATGACCTGATCATCGGCGGTGCCAGCCATCGCCTGCAGTGCCTCAGCGACCAACCGCGGAATCTGGTCGGTACGGTCTGCCGCGAAACTCAATCGGGTGACTGCGGGGCGGTCGCGGCGCAAGGCCAGATAGACGGTGGATTGGCCCAGGATCTCGGCCCAGAACAAGGGGTCGGTACGTGGCCGGTCCTGATCGCGCCATTCCAGCAACTCCTGCTGCACCTGACGCAACAGCAGTTCCCGATCCAGGCGCAAGGCCGCGTCGGGCTCTTCCGCCAGCGCCTCTTGCAGTGCGATCCGAGTCGTTTCGTTGAAGGCGATCCAGTGTTCGCGGTGATCCTGATCCAGCTGCTCCAGCCGACTGTCGGTCGAATACAGCCCGGCCGCGGTCGCGCGCGAGGGAAACGTCGCCAGATAGGCCTTGATGTAGTCGTCCGTGGGATCGGCGCCACTCGCAGTGGCCGTCGTCATGGACAGGCCGGCCAGGAACATCGACATCAGTGAGATCAGGGTGCGGGGCATCGCGGGTTTCTGGATTCGTCGGAGTCTGCAGTCTAGCCCTCAAGCAACTGCAGAGACCGCGATCCGCCGGGCGGATCGCGGTCTCCAGATTGGCTTGCGACTATTCGAAACCGTCGCGGAACAAGTCATCGCTTCCTTCAAAGCCGTCGGCAAAGAAGGAGGCCTGGCAACTCAGGGTCCAGTAGCGAAGGGTGGTTGCACCGCCGGCGATGGTCTCAGTCGCCTCCAGATTCGCTGTGCGCTCACCCGGGCCGGTAATGCAGGTCAGGTTGATGTTCTGCGGCGTGCTGATGCCCTGGGTGAAATTGAGCGTGGCTGAACTGACTACCTGGAAGCTGCTGGCGTGGGTGCCCGACAGCGTGAAAGCTGTGAGCGTCGTTGTGCCGCCATTGGCTCCGCCGGACGGTGTCGCCACGATCTGGCCTACCCCGGTGGAGCCCACCGCGGTGTTGCCGGTGAAGAAGACTGGCCCGCCGCTGCCGGGTGTGGCCCCAGCGGTGGGGTTGTAGGCGATGGACGGACCCACGCCCGCAGCGCCAGCCGGGCAACTGAGCACCCAGAAACGCTGAGTCGTGGCGCCACCGGTAATGGTCTCAGTCGCCTGCAGATTGGCTGTACGGGTCGTCGCGCCGGAGACGCAGGTCAAGGTGATGTTCTGCGGCGTGTTGACACCGGCCGTAAAGGTCAGCGTGGCCGCGCTGGTGCGGGTGAAGCTGGCGGCATCGGTGCCGGTAATGCTGAAGCTGCCGAGGGTGGTGGTACCGGACGCGGCGCCGCCCGAGGGCGTGGCGACGATGGTTCCGTTGCCGCTCGAACCGATTGTGGTGACACCGGTGAAGTTGACCGGTCCACCGGTTCCCGCGCTGGCGCCGGCGGTCGGGTTGTAGGCGATGCTCGGGCCGAGCGGATTGGGACTGCCGGCCGGGCAGACAAGTTGCCAGAAGCGCTGCGTCGTGGCGCCACCGGTGATGGTTTCGGTGGCCTGCAGATTGGCCGTACGGGTCGCCGCGCCGGAGACGCAGGTCAAGGTGATGTTCTGTGGCGTGTTGACACCGGCGGTGAAGGTCAGCGTGGCCGCGCTGGTGCGGGTGAAGCTGGCGGCATCGGTGCCGGTGATGCTGAAGCTGCCGAGGGTGGTGGTGGCAGAAGCCGCACCGCCCGAGGGCGTGGCGACAATCGTGCCATTGCCCGTCGTGCCGACGGTCGTCACGCCGGTGAAATTGACCGGTCCGCCAGTGCCGGCGCTGGCACCGGCGGTCGGATTGTAGGCAATCGATGGGCCCAGCGGATTGGGGCTGCCGGCTGGACAACTCAGCACCCAGAAGCGCTGCGTGGTCGCCCCGCCCGTAATCGTTTCAGTCGCCTGCAGATTGGCCGTACGGGTCGCCGCGCCGGAGACGCAGGTCAGGGTGATGTTCTGTGGGGTGTTGACGCCGGCGGTAAAGGTCAGCGTGGCCGCGCTGGTGCGGGTGAAGCTGGCCGCATCGGCGCCGGTGATGCTGAAGCTGCCGAGTGTGGTGGTACCGGACGCGGCGCCGCCCGAGGGCGTGGCGACAATCGTGCCATTGCCCGTCGTGCCGACGGTCGTCACGCCGGTGAAATTGACCGGTCCGCCAGTGCCGGCGCTGGCACCGGCGGTCGGATTGTAGGCAATCGATGGGCCCAGCGGATTGGGGCTGCCGGCTGGACAACTCAGCACCCAGAAGCGCTGCGTGGTCGCCCCGCCCGTAATCGTTTCAGTCGCCTGCAGATTGGCCGTACGGGTCGCCGCGCCGGAGACGCAGGTCAGGGTGATGTTCTGTGGGGTGTTGACGCCGGCGGTAAAGGTCAGCGTGGCCGCGCTGGTGCGGGCGAAGCTGGCGGCATCGGCGCCGGTAATGCTGAAGCTGCCGAGTGTGGTGGTGGCAGAAGCCGCACCGCCCGAGGGCGTGGCGACGATCGTGCCATTGCCCGTCGTGCCGACGGTGGTCACGCCGGTGAAGTTGACCGGTCCGCCGGTGCCGGCAGTAGCGCCAGCCGACGGGTTGTATGCAATCGACGGTCCCAGCGGATTTGGACTGCCGGCCGGGCAGCTCAACACCCAGAAGCGCTGCGTGGTGGCGCCAACGGGTGATGGTCTCAGTCGCCTGCAGATTGGCGGTACGGGTCGTCGCGCCGGAGACGCAGGTCAGGGTGATGTTCTGTGGGGTGTTGACGCCGGCGGTAAAGGTCAGCGTGGCCGCGCTGGTGCGGGCGAAGCTGGCGGCATCAGCACCGGTGATGCTGAAGCTGCCCAGGGTGGTGGTGGCAGCAGCCGCGCCGCCCGAGGGCGTGGCGACGATCGTGCCATTGCCCGTCGTGCCGACGGTCGTGACACCGGTGAAGTTGACTGGTCCGCCGGTTCCCGCGCTGGCGCCTGCGGTCGGGTTGTAGGCGATCGACGGTCCCAGCGGATTGGGACTGCCAGCCGGGCAGACGAGTTGCCAGAAGCGCTGCGTGGTCGCCCCGCCCGTAATCGTTTCAGTCGCCTGCAGATTGGCGGTACGGGTGGCCGCGCCGGAGACGCAGGTCAGCGTGATGTTTTGCGGGGTGTTGACGCCGGCGGTGAAGGTCAGCGTGGCCGCGCTGGTGCGGGTGAAGCTGGCGGCGTCGGCGCCAGTGATGTTGAAGCTGCCTAGCGTCGTGGTGCCCGATGCGGCGCCGCCCGAGGGCGTGGCGACAATCGTGCCATTGCCGGTCGTGCCGACGGTGGTCACGCCGGTGAAGTTGACCGGGCCACCGGTGCCTGCACTGGCTCCCGCGATCGGGTTGTACGCAAGTCCGGGGCCGACAGAACTCGGGCTGCCGGCCGGGCAGCTCAGCACCCAGAAACGCTGCGTCGTGGCGCCACCGGTAATCGTTTCAGTCGCCTGCAGATTAGCGGTTCGGGTGGCCGCGCCGGAGACGCAGGTCAGGGTGATGTTCTGTGGGGTGTTGACGCCGGCAGTGAAGGTCAGCGTGGCCGCGCTGGTGCGGGTGAAGCTGGCAGCATCGGCACCGGTGATCGAGAAGCTGCCGAGGGTGGTAGTGCCGGACGCGGCGCCGCCCGAGGGCGTGGCGACGATCGTGCCATTGCCCGTCGTGCCGACGGTCGTGACCCCGGTGAAGTTGACCGGTCCGCCGGTGCCGGAAGTAGCACCCGCAGACGGGTTGTAGGCAATCGTTGGGCCCAGCGCGGCAGCTGTAACGTCCACTGAGCCAGGCGCAGCCGTGCAGGTTGGTGCCGAGCCGCCACCAGCCAACGAGCACAGCTGAGAGCCGCCAGTGACTGGGTAACTCCCAGCGGCTGCACCGGGCGCAATGCCGACGGTGATATCGCAGTAGCTGGTCGGGCCGTTTGGAAGCGGACTGAAGGCGAAAGCGACAATCGTCACGCTGTTGCCTGTGGCGCTGCAAGATTGCCCGTTCTGTCCAGTCGCGCTGACGATCGACAGAGGCGTCGTCACCGAATAAGTGACTTGACTGACAATGGTGGCCCCATCGCCCGCGAAGCTGACCGGTACGACCACTTGATTGCCCGCTGCGCCACTGGCCGAACCCGCGGTCCAGGCACCAGCATGGGCGAAGTCTGTTTGTACAAGACCCATTGCAAGCAGTGCAATTGAGACGATCTTCGGCAATTTCATGGAAATCTCCTGAAAGCGTTGCGCAAGCCAGGCTTTGGCAACATCGCCGAAGGCATGGCAATCGCCGATGGGGCCCATGGATCTTGGCGGGCAGCGAGAATGTGGACTCCGATGAGTCTACGTCAGCGCAGAGGACGTGTAAGCGCGTTCGATCACATTAGGGCGTCGGTACATCGACAAGTTCAGACCAATGCCGCACCAGGTCACCTGTGGGTGGCATCCGCAGGTGCCGTGCAATTGATCTTCGGGCATTCGGTCGATACGCTGTAGCGCGACGTGAGAGGAGTGCAGCATGGCCACCGGTTGGGCCGGAGACGGCGCCGTACAGGATCAGATCGACGCGACCGTCAAGGACGCGATCAAGCGCGCGCGGGGGCGGATGCCGCGGGGTCCAAGCCTGGCGGAGTGCGAAGAATGTGATGCGCCGATTCCGCAGGCGCGTCGCGAGGCGGTGCCGGGCGTGCGCCTCTGCATCGTTTGCCAACAGGCGCAGGAACAGGCTGCGAGCGGCACTGCCGGCTACAACCGCCGCGGCAGCAAGGACAGTCAGTTGCGCTGATCAAGGCGCTCGTATGCCTTCAGCGGAGCAGGACAAGTCGGGATCTGAAGAGCTCAGAACGGCTGTCATTGCGAGCCACCTGTTTCGGCCCGACACTGCCGACGGGCCGTGAACCACAAACCCGCCTGTAGGAGCGACCTCGCGTCGCGACCGGCAAGCCGCACGTCCGAAGCAGCGGTCGCGCCGCAAGGGCGCTCCTACAGGTGGACGAAGAAAATCAAAGACTTGCGATATGGGTTCATTGCGAGCGTAGCGAAGCAATCCAGGGATGTGCGGCGCTACCCTGGATTGCTTCGTCGCTGCGCTCCTCGCAATGACGCATCAACAACTTGCGATATGGGTTCATGGAGAGCGCAGTGATGCAATCCAGCCCGACTGTCTCGATGGCAACGGTTCAATCCGGGGCGCGCGCTTGTCGATGAATCCACGTCGCCAGTGCGTGATCTCGGCGATTGGTGGGGGCGCCGCGCTGCGGCGCCCCCTTGCCAGAGCTCCGATCAAGCGGCGTAGCTGGACTCCAGAAACTCGATGATCCTGGCCGACTCGAACAGCCCTGTGTCCTGATTCGGATCTTCCAGATAAGGCAACTGCACGCGCCCGTGTTTCTGCCAGAAGGCATGGCGCTTTCCACCCGGCTGCGGCACATAGGGATTGGGCAGGATGCGGCGCATGGCAGGACCCAGCTCCTTCCAGTTCTCCTTGCCGAGGTTGTGCAGCGTGTATGGCAATTCCAGCTCGCACAGGCGTTCGCGCACCAGCCGCGAGTAGGGGCTGGATTCGAAGCTCCACAGATGCAGTGCCTTGCTGGGTGCGCGGGATGGGCGCGCCTTCCAGCCGCGACCTGCACGCACGGCGCTGGCCAGCGTGGACAGCAGCGGCTTGATGGTGCCGCTGCGATAGGCTGACGGCGTGTCCATGCGCCCGTAGGTCAGGAACAGATGGTCGATGATCGCGCTCGACTCGAACATGACCTTCTCGGCGTTGTGGTCGACCAGCATCGGGAACTGCAACTTGCCGCCCAGGCGCTGGGCTTCGGCGCGAAACCGGGTTCCGCCCTGGGGGCACGGGCGAATCTCTGCATCCAGATGCAGTGCAGTCAGCGCCTCGCGGACCGCCCGGCAGTAGGGCGAGGCTTCAAACTCGTACAGCACCAGCGCCTTGGGCGGCTGCGGTGCGGCGGTAAGCACCATCGTGCCCCGCCACAGGCCCAGGGTCGAGCTCGCCATCGAACCCAGTGACGCCATTTGATGCAGAAGGGAGTGGGTCACGGAGTGGCGTTGCCCGGAAGCTGAGGCGCGTCAGTCTAGCCCGCATTTCTCACACCTGTTGCGGAAGTTCGCGCAGGTGTGAGAAATGCGGGGTAGCAGGCCAGGACCAGAGACCCCGGCGCGGACAAGCGAATTGACCCCGGCGTCGCGACCGGGCGCGGTATTCCGTGACCGGGCGAGGCTTGCTAGTGTTCGCGGCCTCTCGCCCGGACCTGTCGCCAGCCGGCGTCATTGTCAGCATCGCCCATGATTCCGAATTCCATTGTCCACGCGCTGGTGCCTGAGATCGCGCTCCAGTTGCCTGCGGATTTTGTGCTGCAGCGTGCCGCGTCGGGATGGTCGGCCAGCGAGGCGGACACCGGCGCGCAGCTGTCCATCCTCCTCAGGTCCAGTCGCCGCGATGGCGTCAATGGGCAGCGTTTGGCGGAGACCGCGCTGGCACTGCTGCAAAAGAAGCATCCGGCCGCCGAACCACTGGGCCGTGTCGAACAGGTGCAAGGCAAAGGCTGGCGCGGGCAGGTTCACGGATTTCGCGTGCAGCGCCATTCGCAGGCAGCCCTGCAACTCGTGCTGACCACCTTGATCAGCCCGGATCCGGCAGACCCGGAAGCGCAGCGCAATCTGATCGCCCTGGTGGAGGTGGGCCGACCGCAGTTCGACCAGCGCCCGGTGTTTTATCGGCGCCTGGTGGAGGACCGGTTGCTCATCGGTGAGGCGGCCGGCGCCGCGCTGGCGGCACAGACCGCGCGACCGGTGATCATCGAACTGGCCGAGCCTGCCATCGAGAGCGCCTCAACGACCCCATCAGACGATGCCGAGGCCGCCCTGGCGTCAGCCCAACGCGCCCACCTCTCCGCTCAGGCGCCCGCTTCGGTCGGCCCTTCCGGCAGGTCCGCAAAGACCGGTCGCACAGCACAGGGCCGTGCCAGGGCGGTCGCTGCCCTGAGCGAATCCGATCAACTCCGGCTCGCTGCCGAGGGCCAGCGCGTATTGGTGTTCAGCGTGCTGCTCGGCATCCTGGTTCGTGGAATCGTCAACATCCCGGCGGTCCCGGATTTCTTCGGTCTCGCGCTGCCGGCGGCTTTGATGCTCTATGCCATCAGTGGCGTGCTCAAGATCTGCAGTGCCTTCGGCCACAGCCAGCGCGCGAAGCTGGCGCTGATGTTCTGTTCCAGCATGCCGGTGCTCGGCATGACCTGCTGGGTCTATCTCAGCATCAGGACTACCCGACGCCTGCGCGCTGCCGGCTTTGAGGTTGGACTTCTTGGGGTGCGCACATGATCGCGCTCATGTCGCTTCTGGTGATGCCCTTTTCAGCGCTGGTCGCCATCCTCGTGATGGTGCTGACTCAGCGCGGCGAAGAGCTGGACGATTCCAGCCTGATGCTGTCTTTCGGCAGCCTCTTTACCGCCTGCTTCTTTCTGAGCTACGGCCTGCTGCAGACCGACTGGTTGCTGTTCAAGCTGGACCCGCGACTGGAACAGGTGGCCCTGCTCAAGGTACACCCGGTCTACCAGGGGCTGGAGCTGTCTCCCGACAGCCACCGGCGGCTGATGGATGCGCTGGTTGCCAAGGTGGCCGAGGGTACTTCGATCGAGAATGCGCTCCACGCGACCTTGCCTGCGCTGGTGGCCAGCGCTCGTGAACGGATGGGTTTTGCCGGCGCCGAGGCCAAGGTGGCCTGGGGCAAGGCAGAACTCGGGGCCTTGCGTGAGCTGCAGCGCAGCGACGTCGCGCGCTGCGCCGAACTGGCCGACAGCCAAGGCAATCGCCAGAGCCTGAACACCCTGGCGTCTGAGCTCAGCGCCGAAACCCGCACCGAGTTCGAGCGTGCCCTGGTGTCAGTCATGAATTCCGCCGATGCCGGGCTGCGCGACCGCTACGCCCATGCCGGAGAGAGCGTTGAGTTTTCCGAGTTCCGGAAGCGCTATCGGGAATTGCGGGAGCCCCTGGTGAGACGCCATGGCGAAGCCGTGCTTCGACATCTTGAAGCCAATCAGCTGCGCAAGGCGACTCCGTTCGGCGATCGCAAGTTGCTCTGCATGGCGAGGATCGATCAGCTGGATGCAGCGTTGGCGGAGCCGGCGCCGATGGCGGCCATGCTGACGGGCGCGATGTTGCGGTAGCGGAACAGATTGTGATCCACAAGGTTGCGTGAGCGACCTTGGGTCGCGACCGGCTAGCCGCACGACCGCAGCAGCGGTCGCGCCGCAAGGGCGCTCCTACCGGTGAACAGGACCAGCTCTGCGCCCCTGCGAAAAGCAAATCCATGCCTCAAGATGCGGGCTCGTGGAGAGCCGCGTGTGTCGGTCCGACATGGACTGCTCGCCGCGACGCATCAAGCACTACTCCAGCTTGCCGGTAATCAAGCGCGTGCTGCGGCGGAAGGTCAGGTAGGCCCACATCCATTCCACCGCTACTGCGATGCGACTGCGCAAGCTGGCCAGAAACAGCACGTGGATGGCACCCCAGAACCACCAGGCCAGCGGGCCGGTGAGTTTGAAGGGCCCGTACTCGACCACTGCCGACTTGCGGCCGATGGTGGCGAGGCTGCCCATATGGGTGTAGCGGAAGGGCTTGGGCACTGGCCGACCGCGCACTCTGGCGTCGATGAGTCTGGCTACATAGGCGCCGCCCTGCTTGGCGGCCGGCGCCAGCCCGGGTACGGCCTGACCGTTCCAGGCCTCGCTGGCGGCGGTATCGCCGATGGCATAGACGTTGGTGTGGCCGGGTACCGACAGATCTGACGCCACCTTGACCCGACCGGCGCGATCGCGCTCGGCACCCAGCCATTCGGCGGCGGGCGACGCGGCGACGCCGGCGGCCCACATCACCGTGCGCGCCGGAATGCGGCTGCCGCTGACCATGACGCCACCTTCGTCGATGGCCTCGACCCGCGCGCCGAGGCGCACATCGACGCCAAGCGACATCAACGAACGCAGCGTGGCGGTCGACAGCGTAGCCGAAAAACTCGGCAGTACGCGATCGGC